>JAUNTR010000124.1:0-3010 GCA_030538575.1 Cruoricaptor ignavus
GGCGATGAAAAAATGAATATGAAGAAAATAGCCGATTCCTTATTTTTTGTAAATTGGATAGAAAAAGACGGCACATCTATCAGCCAAATCCTTGATTTTGAAACAAAAAGCGTTACCGTATTTTGCACGTTTGCAGATGAGGAAAATCCACGTGGAAAAAGAAGCAATATATTTTTTGAAGGAACAATAGATGAGGTAAAATCCTCTAAATAAATGACAGGTTCATTACTTTAATTAAAAAAAGAGCGAAGAGAATTTAATCAAAATACTTTCATTTCATCTCGGAAATCCGTACGTTTGCAGTTATATAAAGAAATATTATGACTCCTGAAATTACCAATTATATCGGCTATGCCGCATCTGTCTTCATCGTATTGAGTTTTGTTTTAAAAGATTTGAAAAAAATAAGACTCGTGAATCTTATCGGCTGTATTTGTTTTGTAATTTACGGCTTTTTCGGTGAGCAGGTTCTTTGGCCAATTATCATTCCCAATGCCATTCTTTGCTTTATTCAGATTTATCATTTATTAAAGAAAAACTAAATCTGTATGAAGGTTTTAGTCTCGGCATTCAGCAGTTTGTACACCGACCAACGGATAGAGAAAGTTTGCGAAACATTACACAAAAACGGTTTTTCTATCGAGTTGATTGGCAACGATTGGGGCGGAGCAGGAGAGATGCAACGACCGTATTCTTTTTCCAGAATTTCCTTGAAATCCAAATCGTTACGATTAGCGTATCCTGAATTTAATTGGAAACTTTACAAAGAACTAAAAATTAAAGCAGATAAAAATACCATTCTTTTGGCAAATGATTTGGATGCCTTGCTGCCCAATGTAATGATTGCAAAAAAACTCAACATTCCATTGGTGTTCGACAGCCACGAAATCTTTACAGAAATGCCCGCAATACAAGGGCGAGCTACGCAAAAAATTTGGCGTTTTTTGGAAAGAAAACTAATGACTTCGGTTAAATATATGATGACCGAAAGTTTTAGTTATGCCGATTGGTTTCAGAAAAAATATGGTGTAAATCCCATTGTGGTAAGAAATATCCCAAGAAAAATCGCCAGCGAAATACAATTCCCAACCAACGAACCGAAGATTATTTTATACCAAGGAGCGATTAACCAATCACGAGGAATTCCTCAAACCATAAAAGCAATGCACCATGTAGATAATGCAACTTTTGTAATCGCAGGAGATGGACCGAAAAAAACGGAATATGAAAATTTGGTGGAGCAAGAGCAATTGCAGAATAAAGTAAAATTTCTTGGAAAATTGCATCCGACAGAACTGAGAAAAGTAACCAAAACCGCAGATGTTGGCATTAGTTTAGAAGAAAATGGTGGCGTAAGTTATTTGTATTCTTTGCCGAATAAAGTGGCAGATTACATACAATCTCGTGTGCCTTTGGTTATGATAAATTTCCCTGAAATGATGAGGGTTTACAAGGATTTCAAAGTAGGCGAAATTGTGGAAAATCACGAGCCAGAAATTATTGCCGAAAAATTGAAATTGGTCTTGGAAAGAGGCAGAAATTTCTATCTGCCAGAGTTGGACAAAGCTGCCCAAATCCTTTGCTGGGAAGAGGAAGAACCGAAGATTTTAAATCTTTTTAATAAAGTAATGCAAGAGAATTTTAATTAATATTTTCTTTAAGTTTAATACCGATTTCTATTATATTTGCAAAATGACCATAAAGGAAAAACAACAAGAATTGATAAAAGATTTCGAGTTTCTGGACGACTGGGAACAGAAATATGAATATATTATCGACCTGGGAAAACAATTGAAAGATTTGCCCGAGGATAAAAAAAATGATGATAATCTGATAAAAGGTTGCCAATCCAAAGTATGGATAGATGCTCGCTTCGAGGATGGGAAATTGTTCTTCGATGCCGATTCCGACGGGATTTTGCCAAAAGGTATCGTATCGCTTTTGGTGAGCATTTATAGCGGACATCCGACAAAAGAAATCTTAGATTCCGATTTCGATTTTATTTCCCAAATCGGTCTGCAAGAATTCCTCTCGCCTTCCCGAGCGAACGGACTAATGGCAATGACTAAACAAATAAAATTCTACGCTGTAGCATTTCAATTAAAATCTTGAAAACAATCCTCGCATATCGTTTTTCTGCCTTTGGCGATGTCGCAATGACAATGCCTGTCCTTCGTGAGTTTTTAGAGCAAAATGCAGATATTCAGGTGGTTATAGTTTCTCGGGAAAATTTTGAATCGCTTTTTCAGGACATCCCAAATCTTGTTTTCAAAGGTGTAAATTTGGATGATTACAAAGGTTTTTTTGGACTGTACCGATTGGCAAAACAACTCATAAAAGAATATCAACCCGATATGGTTGCTGATTTGCACGATGTTATCCGTACCAAAATTCTTAACCGAATTTTCAGATTAAAAGGCTACCGAGTTTCTAAAATTAATAAAGGAAAAGAGGATAAAGAACACCTGACTGATATTTGGAATTTGGATAAAAAAGCCCTGAAAATCAGTACGGAACGCTATGCTGATGTCTTGCGAAATTTAGGTTTTTCATTACAACTTTCACATAAATACAGACCTGTTTCTTCTACTGAAAAAAAGGGAATTGGTTTCGCTCCATTTGCACAGCATAAAGGTAAAATGTTGCCTTTGGAGAAATCTTTTGAACTGGCAAAAATTCTTTCCCAAAAAGAAAAAGTGTATTTCTTCGGTGGAGGAAAAAAAGAAGTGGAAATCCTACAAAATTGGGAACAGCAAATTCCTAACACTGAGAGTTTTGCAGGTAAATTATCCTTAAACGAAGAGCTGAAAAAAATCTCCGAACTTTCCGTAATGATTTCTATGGATTCTGCTAATATGCATCTGGCGAGTTTGGTTGGCACACGTTGTATTTCGGTTTGGGGATCAACCCATTATTTTGCAGGTTTTTTGGGCTATGGACAAAAGATAGAAGATATTGTACAAGTACAGGATTTAACCTGTCGTCCTTGCTCAGTTTTCGGAGATAAAGA
>JAUNTR010000124.1:3110-6310 GCA_030538575.1 Cruoricaptor ignavus
AATAACCCAAAAAAGCACCTCATTCCGAGATGCTTTTTTTAATTAAAATAGATGAAAAACTTTTTATTTTTCCAGACTTCTAATTCCCATTTCATAGAGGGCAAAGCTCAGTAAATCTGCATTTTCGCCAATCACTTGGTCGGTACTTCTACCTGCACCGTGTCCTGCATTTACTTCTATTCTTACAAGTACAGGATTGCTACAAGATTGTTTTTCTTGCAACTCTGCTCCAAATTTGAAGGAATGTGCCGGAACAACTCTATCATCGTGGTCGCTCGTAATAATCATTGTAGATGGATAGCAAACGCCTTTTTTCACGTTATGTACAGGCGAATAAGATTTTAGATATTCAAACATTTCTCGGCTGTCTTCCGCTGTTCCATAATCATAAGCCCAACCTGCACCTGCGGTAAATTTGTTGTATCTAAGCATATCCAAAACACCTACTCCTGGGAAAGCTACTTTTGCCAAATCGGGACGCATCGTCATTGTTGCACCAACCAAAAGCCCACCGTTGGAACGCCCTGAAATTGCCATATATTGCGGAGATGTATAACCATTGTTTTGTAGATATTCTCCTGCGGCTATAAAATCATCGAAGACATTTTTCTTTTGTTGCTTAGTTCCTGCATCGTGCCATTTTTTACCATATTCGCCTCCACCACGAATATTTGGTACGGCATAGATTCCACCGTTTTCCATCCAAATCGCATTTACGACAGAGAAAGATGGCGTAAGGGAAATATTAAACCCACCATAAGAATAGAGGATTGTAGGGTTTTTACCATCCAGTTTTATTCCTTTTTTATAAGAAATCATCATCGGAACTTTTGTACCATCTTTCGAGGTAAAGAATACTTGTTCCGAAACATAATTTTCAGGATTAAATTTTACATTCGGTTTGTTGTAGATTTCGGATTTCCCGGTTTCCACATTGTATTTGTAAGTTGTACCAGGCGTTACATAATTGCTGAAAGAATAGTACAAATCTTTCTCCTCATTTTTACCACCAAAACCTGCTGCGGTACCATTTCCTGGAAGTTGTATTTCTCTAACCAATTTCCCATCGTAATCCAATTGGCGAACGTAGGAAATGGCATCTTTCATATATTTGGCAAAAATATAACCTCCGCCTGTGGAAACGCTTAGGACATATTCTGACTCGGGAATTACATCTGTCCAAACTCTTGGATTGGCAATTGTGGTTTTTACCAATTTTTTATTCGGAGCATTTTTATCGGTGATTAGATAAATAACATCGCCTTTGGAATCTACAAAAGACGTATTGTTATCATAACCTTTTTGGATGGGAATAAAATCTGTTTTATTAGTTAAATCCTTTATATACAATTCGTTTCCGCTGGTTGCGTTTGCAGCATTTAGAAGTTGATAGCGTTGATCATCAGAAATTCCAATGCTCATATATCTTCTTTTAAAATCTTCTCCACCGATGATGAGTTGGTCTTCCGTAGCCTTCGTTCCTAATTTATGGAAATAAACTTTATGCATATCCGTCATTCCCGAAAGTAGGCTTCCATCTTTCGGTTGGTCGTATTTGGAGTAGAAGAAACCGCTATCTTCCAACCAAGATGCACCACTGAATTTTGCGACAATCGGCTCATCCAATATTTCTTTGGTTTCGGCATTCATAATAATGATTTTGTTCCAATCGCTACCACCTTCGGAGATGGAATATGCCACGAGATTTCCTTTTTTATTAAAAGATAATCCAGAAAGAGAAGTTGTACCATCTTTGGAAAATTGGTTTGGATTTAGGAACACTTCTGTATTACCGTTTTTGTCGGTTCTGTACAATACAGATTGTGCTTGCAAACCATCGTTTTTATAGAAATAAGTATAATCGCCTCTTTTGAACGGAGCGGAAATTTTCTCGTAATTCCAAATATCTTTCAGCTGTTGGCGAAGGTTTTCCCGAAATGGGATTTTGCTGAGATAATCGTTGGTAAAAGCCACTTCTCTTTGCACCCAATCTTTGGTATCTTCGGCTCTGTCGTCTTCCAACCAACGATAAGGGTCGGCAACTTGCTGTCCGAAATAGGTGTCTGTGTGGTTTACTTTTTTAGTTTCAGGGTAATCTTGTTTCGTCATATTTTGCGTAGCACAAGAGGTTAGAAAAACGGCACTTGCCGATAGAATTAGGGTTTTAAATTTCATATTTTACTATTTTTTCCAAAGTTAAATAAAATTTTAACAAAAATTAAAACATTATAAATAATAAAAGGAATAAAATTTGTAATATCTCTGTAACTAAAGATATTTTTATGAGAAAAGAAACCAGTATAATAATAGCAGGAGCGTTTGGAGTTTTAACTACTTTAGGATTTTTCTTTCTGAAGAAATTCGTATGTTCCAAAAAACATAGTTGCTATTACGATGATTTCCATAGCCAATTCAATGAAACTGAAAAACAAGAAGAACACCATGGCGTGGAATATTTGGCAATGAAATAATTTCTGACAAAAAAAGCGGAATAAAGTTATTAAAAAAGGCTATCTTGGTTTTAGATAGCCCTTTATATTTTCAACCGATTTTTTATTTTATTTCTACACAGCCAATTCTGCCACCTGCATTTCCTGTCGGTTGTGTTTTGTAATCGTCTGCTTTTGCATGGATGATGATAGATTTCCCGATGATATTTTTAGTTTCATCTTTACAACCGATGCACCATTTATCGGTTTTCATTACCATTCTTGCGACACCTTCGGCATTAGATTTTAGATTTCCCAAATCGCCAGCGTGATGTTCACTGTGTCCCCATTTCCCGTGATTTTCGTTGGTTGGATTCCAATGTCCACCTGCGGAACTTCCGTCTGCTGCGGAGCAATCTCCAAATTCGTGGATGTGTGCAGCGTGTGTGCTATTTGCAGGCAGTTTATACACATTCATATCCAACTCTACCGTTTTTCCTTTTTGGGTAAATTGGGCTGTTCCCTGCGTTTGCGTTCCGCTTTTAGAAACGATGGTATAAGTTTTTGTAGTCGTGCAAGATGCCAGAGTTAGCAATGCTACACCTGCGATGAATAATGATTTTTTCATAATATTTCGATTTTTAATTATTATGTTTTAGCGGACAATATAATTGTGATTCAATTGAAATTAATCCGCAAAATATAAGCCAATATGCTATTTTATTCCACAAAATTACAATAATAAAATCGTAAATTAATATTTTTCTGTTA
>JAUNTR010000125.1 GCA_030538575.1 Cruoricaptor ignavus
CACAATGGTACAATATTTTGCAAAAAGCAGGTTATATTACCGAAGAAAGTTTTGTAAAAGAGGAAACTACCGATGCTGAATAGAGATTAGTTAAAACAAATCACTTTTTAGGAGGTAAATTTTTAAAGAATAAACGAAAAGCCTTTCAATAAAATGCAATATTGGGGCTTTTTTTTTTTTTTTTCACATCGAATGCTTAAATGTTTAAGTGAATATGATAAAAATTAGTAATTTTTTTTAAGTATTTCTTTGTTGGTGATATTTATACTTAGTATCTTTGCGAAAATCTTAACTTTTGGTTAAAAACTAAGGTTAAAAAACAAATATTATTTTCTTAATAATTTTAATATTATGAAACCAAGAATACTCATTGCATCTGCATTTCTTCTTTGTGCAGGGCTTTCCGCACAGGATTTTTACAACCCTTATGCTCAAGAGCCAACCGTTCCTTCGGGCGGTCCAGAATGGCTTCAAAAAATACAGGAAAACCCAACAGGAGTTAATTTCTACGAAATGGAAAAACTCTTCAACGATTGGTTGGGAACAGATCACAATGCAAAAATAAAAACTACAGATAAAAAACCAGCCGTTAATTTCTACCGAAGATGGCAAAAAGCATTCACGCCTTTTGTACAAAGCAATGGCGAAATAAAACTGCCGACAATGCAGGAATATCTTGCAAAGTTAGATGAGAGAAACCAAACCTCGAAATCGGCAAACACTGCGAAAACCGCAATGGGAAATTCGGCAAACCGCTGGCAAAACATCGGACCGAACAGTACTTGGGATTCCAAATCGGGGCGACCGTCCAAAGATTATCAGGCTTGCGTTTACAGGTTAGATGTGGCTGAAAGCAATAACAATATCCTCTATTCTGGGGCGGAAACTGGGATGGTTTTCAAAACCACAGACAAAGGCGAAAATTGGAAACCGTGCAAAGGCGACCACGATTTTGGCGGAGGAATTTTTGCCATAAAAATAGACCCGAAAAATCCCGACATTGTTTATGTTGGTGGAGGTTCGGTGCTTTGGAAATCCACCGATGGAGGCGAGTCTTGGGAGAGATTGCAAGGCATTACTTCTCGTGTGAATAGCATTAGGATTTCAAAAAATAATTCCAACAATATTACGGTAGCATCGGCAGGCGGTTTTTTCGTTTCCAATGATGGCGGAACTACTTTTAATAAAACAATCGACGGACTTTGCCACGACCACGAAATACAATCGGGAAACGAAAATAAAATCTATCTTTTAATTAAGAAATCGGGAGATTCCAAATTCTCTTTTATGATTTCCGAAAATGGCGGACAGAGTTTTACCGAAAGTAAAATAACCAATGATATTGTTGCAGGAAGGCTTGCAGTAAGCGAAGCACCAAACGGACAAGATTACGTTTACGCTTTGGTAAATGTGAATTATAGGTCAGATTTAGGATTTTACGGTGGAGAAGGCAAACCGTACATTTTCCAAAGTAAAGATGCTGGAAAGACTTGGACGGATAAAACCACTCGGGAAGATATTTGGAGTTGGCGTAATACATTTTGTTCTGTTATTGATGAAACTAACGGCGGACAAGGCTATTTTGATATGATGATTGGGGCTTCCAACAAAGACCCTGAACACGTTATTTACGGGCTTACTTCTGCTTATCGTTCTACGGAAGGCGGTGCGGGTTCTTACAGAAGCAATGGTTTGGGCGGTTATTGTGGAAAATTTAACATTCACGCCGATATGCAAGATATTGTGATTGCAGGCAACGATACTTGGATTAGTACGGATGGTGGCATAAAATATTCTTCCGACTTTTTTGAAACCGAAGGACAGGATAAAAATAATGGATTCTATGCCAGTGATTATCACGGTTTTGGGCAAGGCTGGAATGAGGATGTAATCGCAGGTGGAAGATGGCACAACGGTGATGCTGTGCAAGTTGCCTCTTACGGAGAGGGAAAAAATATTTGGGTTGGCGGTGTAGAATATGCTACGGGACACGTGATGCTCAGCGATCCTTACAAAACTTATTTTTCTGATGCGGGAATGCATACAGTGCCGAAAAATTTCACAGGAACAGTTGTAGAAGATTATCAAACTTACTTTAATGAATTTAATGGAGGTAAAAAACCTTACGAAAGATTAAAGGAAAACGGCTATATTGTAACCGACCCGAGATATGCACAAAGAATCATCATCAACCCGAAAGATGCCGATGATAGAGATAAAATTTATGTGTCTAAAAACGAGGGGAGAAGTTTCACAAAGATGACGGATTTGGATTACCAAGCGATGAGCAATTTCGCATTCTCTCGTTCCAATCCAGATTACATCTATGTTTGTGGTATTTACGATATATTCCGTTCTACTGATAATGGAAAAACTTGGAATGAGTTGAAAAACAGACCGTTTCCTCGTGCTACAGATTATTTCACAGGAAATCCGGGATCGTTTTTAGCCATTCATCCGAAAGATGAAAATACCGTTTGGGTCGCAAAACCCAATCTTGGCGGGAAAGTGGCTTATACACAAGACGGCGGAGAAACTTGGACTAACGTTCTGCAAAATACCCGATTAAAAGACACCCGAATTCGTTGGGTAGTTTTGGTTGGGGACAATAAAAATGGCGTTTATCTCGGTTCGGAAGACGGAGCAAAAGTTTATTATAAAGATGATGATTTAGCCGATTGGGCAGATTATTCCACAGGATTGCCACCCAATGTGAGATTAACCAAAATAGACCCGTTCTATAAAGACGGAAAACTGCGTGCAGCAACCAGCCAAGGAATTTGGGAAATCCCGTTGTACAAACAGAATTTCGAGCCTACGGCACAACCAATGGCACTTAATCTTGGGGAGGCTTTGCTCCCAAATGCGAATATGGAAGTGCAGTTTGACAGTTATTCCATCATCAATCAAGATGGTGCAAAATGGGAATGGTCTTTCAGCCCAGAACCAAAATCTGTAAACAATAAAAACATAAGAAATCCGAAAGTGGTATTTGCCTACAACGGAGAATATGATGTTACGCTGAAAGTGACCACAAAAGAAGGACTTTCGCACAGCAAAACCATTAATAAAATGGTAATTGTAAACAATGGCGTATTATCCACAACCGAAGCTACGAAAAACGATGTCGTACTTGCTCCAACTCTCGCAAAAGCAGGAGAGGAACTAAAACTAAGCGTACCGAAAGATTTAAAGAAAATGAAATTTTTCATCTACGATGCCAAAGGCGGATTAGTAAAAACTATGGATTTGAAATCGGGAGAAAATGTTTACAGCATCTCTACCCAAGGTCTTACAACGGGCGTTTATATGTATCAATTAAAATCTGAAACCACTAAACATTTCGGAAGATTTATTATTAAATAGGCTTTATGCTTATTGCCTTTTAACCTCTTAACCTTTAAAAAATGAAAACAAAATATCTTACTTCTATTTGTATCGCAGCCTCATTTTATTGGAATGTAAATGCACAACAAATTGACAGCAAATACACGCCGTATATGCCAGCAGATTTCCCGTCGGGTGCTCCTGCGTGGATGTTGGAACTGACCAAAAATCCTGAAAATATCAATTATTTCGAGGCTCAAAAAATGTACAAACAATACTTGTTGGAAACGCCCGAAGCAAGGCAAAAACCTTCGCCTCTGAAAGCGGTTAATAAATATTTCCAACGTTGGGCAAGGGCTTACGAACCTTATGTAAAACCAGACGGGAGTATTCTTTTACCAACCAAAGATAATTTTGAGAAAACCCTAATATCTGCCAATGCAGAAGGGAAAAATCCAACGGCTAAATTTCCTTTACAGAATACTCAAAATTCCGTGAATAGCACGCTTTCTTGGAAATTGCTTTCGCCTGTTATCACTTATGATTATCAGACGAAAAAAGTATCTCCTGCACAATCCAATATCCAAAGGTTCGATGTTTCTCGCTCCAATCCGAATGTTTTGTATTGCGGTACAGAAACAGGAATGGTTTTCAGAACTACGGATAAAGGCGAAAATTGGACGGCTTGCACGCCTAATCATTATTTCGGTGGAGAAATTTCGTCGGTGGAAATTTCTTATCAAAATCCCGACAAAGCTGTTGTAAGTGCTGGAAACAAAGTTTGGCTCACGAATGATGGCGGAGATTCTTGGGCGGATATTTCCGTGAAATCTCACGCAAGGTATCATAAAGTGAGAGATGTTGTCATTAATCCAGAAAACGATAATCATTTCTTTTTGGGTGATGATGCTGGATTTTACGAATCTACGGATGGCGGAAATTCTTGGCGAGAAATTGCCAAAGGACAATGTATGGATATAAAATACAATCCTAAAAATCCAAAAATCCTTTATGTCTTACAAAAAAGAAGCTCGTATTTAGGATTTTATAAATCCGTAGATGGTGGGAAAACGTTTACAGATAAAGGCTTGCCTTCCAATCTCAGATTGGTTTCTGCACGTATGGGATTGCATACTACGGATAGCGGACAAGAGTATATTTATCTTTTGGCAGGACACGGACAGTTCAACCAAAGACCGCATTATATCGGAGAACCTTACCTCATCAAAAGTTCTAACGGAGGAGATAACTGGACGAGCGAAAACATTTCTGCAAAGGTAGAATCTATGGACAAATATGGCGGGCAAGGCTATTACGATATGGTAATGCACGTATCGCCTAAAAATCCGGAACACATTCTTTTTGGGTTTACACATTTTTATAAATCTGATGATGGCGGAAAAACCTTAGCCAATCTTGGCGGATATTATGGGAAATACGATTTGCACGTTGATATGCAAGATATACACACCGTAGGCGAAGATACTTGGTTGTCCACCGATGGAGGAATTAATTATTCTAACGATTTTTTTGAGAACAATGCAGAAGCGAAAATCAATGGAATTTATGCTTCCGAACTTTGGGGATTTGCACAAGGTTGGAACGAAGATATTATTGCAGGAGGTAGAAACCACAACGGAAATATGGTGGAATTGGACTCTTACAAAGGCAAAACCATCAGTCTTAGAGGAAGCGAATTTCCTACGGGATATATTTTTATGAGTAATGAAAGGAAAACCGCATTTTCGGACCTTAATGAAAACATCATCATCCCAACGGATTGGAAAGATGCTTTTGTTCCGTTTGGACGAGTTTGGCGTTTCCCTATGGAATCTACTCAATACGGTATGGGATTTGAGTTCGACCCGAGATATGCGAAAAGTTTTCTTTCAGCACAAGGAAGTATGGGAGGTGATGAACTGAAAACCCTTTGGAAAACCACCGATGATGGCACAAGTTTTACACAACTATACACATTTGGAAGAGAAATTAGTGCACACCGTATTTCCCGCTCCAATCCCGATAAAATTGTAGTGGCAACCTCCACCGAAATTCATTATTCTACGGATGGTGGCAAAACATTTACCGCTTATCAAAATTTGCCCGATGCTCTGAAAAGAGGTCTTAATTTTACCGTAGAAATTCATCCAAGAGATGAAAACGAAATCTGGATAAGCAGCCGTACCAATGGTAATATGTTCCGTACTAAAAATAATGGCGAGACTTGGGAGAAATTGGATAATGGATTGACGATGCAAAATTCCGATGGCGTTACAACCACTTATTTCGTGGGGCGTTTCTTCCTTACAGGAAATGAAAAAAATGCGGCTTATGCCATTGCCAATACCAGCAAATCTTTCGATCCTGTTTTGGGTTCCAGCATCTACACCGGGAAAATTATTTACCGAGATGATGAAACGAATACTTGGGTAGATATTTCGCAAGGTTTACCACCTGTAATGCAGATTAATAGAATGTTGCCATTTTTCAAAGAAGGAAAAATAAGAATTGCGACCAATAATGGTGTGTGGGAAAGACCACTGGATGAGCCCGATTTCCGTCCTGTAGCACAACCGATGATAACGGATATTGGTGTAGGAAATCCTGTCTTGGAAAACCAATTGCAGTTTGAGAGTTTCTCTATTGTTAATCAAAACAATGCGACTTGGGAGTGGTCTTTCAATCCGCCTGTGCAGAATATCAGCGACAAAAATGCCAGAAACCCGATTGTTACGTTCAACAAAAAAGGCTATTATGATGTTACGCTAAAAGTAACTACGCCAAAAGGAACGGACACCAAAACGGTAAAAAATATGATTTACTGGGATGGGAAAGTTCTTTCCGTAAACGAAAATGAAGCAACAACCAAAGATATTTCTTTGCAACCATCGAGTTTTAAATCTGGGGAAGTCATTAGTTTAGTTCATAAAAACATATCGGGAACAACTAAGGTTCAGGTTTTTGAT
>JAUNTR010000126.1:0-1970 GCA_030538575.1 Cruoricaptor ignavus
GTTGAGGTTAAGGCTAAGGTTGAGATTGAGGATTATAAAACAAAAAAAAGCAAGAGTTTAACCTCTTGCTTTTTAGATATTGATGAATTTCTGTTTTTACTTCAAATCTATTACTTGTTTATCATTAATATTATAATGTTTTACCACAGCATCATAATCGGATAAATCTACAGCATTTTTCCCTGCAGAAGCGGGAATTACTAACATACGAAAAGTTTGGTTCACAAGATAATCACTCGGTGTATTAGCTATATCGTAATTAGCTTGTACAAAAAGACGCACATTGCTCACTGTGAAATCGAAATCATAATCCAACTCGCCTTCGGTTAGATAAACCGTTCTTGGGATTTGTTGCCAAACTGCCTGACCGTTATATACTTCCGAAAGTCTATAAACCAAAACCATATCGGTATTTGGCAAAGTTCTTGGGAAATCGTAATACAACTCATAACTATTCGGGGCAAAAGTTCCTGTGGCTTGGTAAACTACGGAATAGGTATCGTTGTCCACCGTATTATTATCTCTATCCGAGCAACTGGTAATTACAAATCCAAATACAGCCAAAAGTAAAAGGGAAAAAAATCTTTTCATTTTTATTAAAATTTTAATTGTTACAAAATGGTATATTCAAAACATATACCAAATATTTTATTGAGATTTTAAAAAGCTAACCATCAATGCTAAAAAATTTAATTGTATTTTTGTTGAAGCAATGTTTTAATTCAAATTGATGACAATGACACTCCGAATCCTTTCATTTTTATTTTTACTAAAAAGCATCGGTATTTTCAGCCAATATATTCCTGAACATCTTTCGCAAGAAGAAATACAAAAAGCCAAAGATTGGGCAAACCAAACTTACAATTCTCTTTCGCAGGACGAAAAACTGGGGCAACTTTTCATCGTAGCACTCTACACCAACAAAGGGGAACAAGAGATAGAAAAAGTAAGACAATTAGTTATTAATGAGCAACTTGGCGGTCTAATCCTAATGCAAGACGATGCCGAAAAACACATCCGTTTGGTGAATGAGTTTCAAGCAAAATCCAAAATCCCAATGCTTATCGGGATGGATGCCGAATGGGGACTTTACCAACGTATTGCTACGGCGCACAAACTGCCTTGGGCAATTACTTTGGGTGCGATACAGGACAAAAAACTCATCGAAGAAATGTCTGCAAAAATTGCAGAAGACGGCAAAAAAATGGGGATTAATTGGGATTTCGCTCCTGTGGTAGATGTAAATACCAATCCTAACAATCCGATTATTGGCAACCGCAGTTTCGGTTCTCAGGTGGACAATGTGGTGCAATCTGCCCTCGCCTATTCCAACGGATTGCAACGCAATAATATGCTTGCAGCGATAAAACATTTCCCAGGACACGGGGATACAAATACCGATTCTCATTTGGATTTACCTGTGGTTTCTCACAATCTGAAAAGATTGCACGAAGTAGAACTCGCTCCCTTCAAAACATTGATGGATAAAGGAATTGGCGGAGTAATGGTGGCTCATCTTTACGTTCCAGCATTGGAGAAGAGCAAAGGTGTACCAGCATCGGTTTCCAAAAGTATTATCACAGGAATTTTAAAAGAAGAATTGAACTACAAAGGTCTCATCATTACCGATGCTCTGAATATGGGAGCTGTCGCAAAACGTTACAAACCAGGGGAATTAGATGCTCTCGCTTTTGAAGCTGGAAACGATATTATGCTCTTTTCCGAAGGTGTAAAAGAAGGAAAAAAACGCATACAATCCGCAATAGATAACGGTAAAATCTCACAAGACCGAGTAGAAGAAAGTGTAAAGAAAATACTACTGACCAAATATTTTTTAGGATTAAATAAATACGAACCGAAAAATCCTGAAAACATTAATCAAGAATTAAATAACGAAAGTCACAAAATTTTAGCCGAAAAACTTTATGCCAATGCTTTAACGGTTTTGAAAAACGAAAAAAATACATTCC
>JAUNTR010000126.1:2070-6275 GCA_030538575.1 Cruoricaptor ignavus
GAAAAACTTTATGCCAATGCTTTAACGGTTTTGAAAAACGAAAAAAATACATTCCCGATTGATGAGCAAACTATGTATTATTACATTCCGTTGGAGGAAGCTCCTTATCAAACTTTTGCCAACGAACTGAAAAAAAACACCAACATTATTATAAAACAAGCCAATGAAATCCATACCATTCCAAAAAACGGAAAGGTAATTATTGGTTTTCATAAAGATAATTCTACCGCTTATAAACCTTACAAAATATCGGAAAAAAGCAAAAATATTTTATCTAATTTAGCTAAGGATAAAGAAGTTAGCCTTATTGTTTTCGGTTCGCCTTACGCTTTGAAAGATGTAGATATTTGCAAAGTTTCCAGCGTTTTGGTAGCTTATGAAAATAATGACGATGCCATGCGTGCCACAGCAAAAGCCCTAAAAGGCGAAACCAAAATACACGGCAAACTGCCTGTTTTAGTTAATAAAAAACTAAAAGCAGGTACTGGAATTGAAATCGAAAAAAAATAATAAAAACACACTAAAAATATGAAAATCGGAATACTCTGCTACCCAACTTATGGCGGAAGTGGTATTGTCGCAACAGAACTGGGAATGTCGCTCGCCAATAAAGGCTACGAAGTGCATTTTATATCCAACCAACTTCCTGCCCGATTGGATATGACGAACCCCAACATTTTCTTTCATAAAGTAAATGTGCAAACCTATCCTCTGTTTCAATATCAACCTTACGATATTGCTCTCAGTTCTATGATTTACAGGGTTGTAAATCTTTATAAATTAGATTTGTTGCACGCTCATTATGCCATTCCTTACGCTTATGCAGCCTTTACAGCAAAACAAATGTTGAAGGAAGAAGGCAAAGATATTCCACTTGTTACCACGCTTCACGGTACGGATATTACATTGGTAGGACAACACCCGAGTTATAAACACGCTGTGGAATTTTCTATTAATAAAAGTGATACGGTAACTTCTGTTTCCGAGAGTTTGAAGAATGACACTTTGAAATTTTTCAATATTAAAAAAGATATAAAAGTCATTACCAATTTTATAGACAACTCCGAGTTTGTACCTTGTAATAGTTGTAACAGAGAGCAGTTTGCAACACCTGATGAAAAAATCCTCATCCACGTTTCCAATCTGAGACCTGTGAAAAGGATACAAGATGTTTTGGGCGTTTTCAAATCTGTGAACAAGGTCATCAATTCCAAACTCATCATCATTGGCGAAGGTCCGGATATGGAAATCGTAAACCAGTTTTTGGAAAATAATCCCGAACTGATTGACAAAGTAAAACTCTTGGGAAAAGTGAACGATTTGTATCGTATTTTGCAATTGTCTGATGTTTTTTTACTTCCATCTGAACAGGAAAGTTTCGGTTTGGCAGCCTTGGAAGCTATGGCAGCAAGTACGCCCGTTATCAGTTCTAATGCAGGAGGAATCCCCGAAGTAAACATACAGGGCGAAACAGGATTTTTGGCCGAAGTGGGCAATGTAGAAGCCATGGCAAATTACACCATAAAACTTTTAGGAAACGAGGAATTGCTAAATCAAATGAAAATAAATGCCAAAGAACAAGCCATAAAATTTGATATGGTAAACATCATTCCTCTGTACGAAGAAATGTACAAAAATACGTTATCTGAGTTTGGAAATTAAAATAATAATGACTTTACCTTTTTAGAATTAAACTCCATTTTTTTCGTTCTCAGATGTAATAAATCTTTTATCCCGATTGTCTAATAGATATATCGGGATTTTTATTTAAAAATTATTTAATTGAAAATCAACACATTAATTAACTTAACAAAAATAAAATACTACTTTGTATTGCCTAATACTAATTTTATTTTATATCTTTGCAATGTTAATTAATATTTAAAACAAAAAAAATGTAATACAATCATAAAAAAAATCATTCACCAAACAAAATAAACAAGTATGAAAACTATCGTAACCTCCATCGCACTTCTCTCAGGAATTTTAATTCTATCGCAAGAGCAACCCAAAACAGATTCTGCCAAAACACAAAATATAGAATCGGTAACGCTAACCAAAAAATTGATTGAGAAAAAATCTGACCGCCTCGTTTTCGATGTTTCTGCAAACCCTGTTGCCAAAGGAAATACGTCTTTCGATTTGTTGAAAGAAACGCCATTGGTTTCCAGCACCGATGATAAAACTTTACAAATTGCAGGAAAAGGCAACACGATTATTTTCATTAATGGAAGAAAAACGCAGATGAATCCCGATGCTTTGGAATCTTTTCTGAAAAATACGCCTGCCGAAAACATCCAAAAAATTGAAGTAATTACAATGCCAGGAAGCGAATTTAATGTACAATCTTCGGATGGTGTCATCAATATTATTTTGAAAAAAAGAACGAGCGACGGCACAAATGGAAATCTGAGATTTGCGAACACTCAACATAAATACAACACCCAATCTGCGAGTGCGAGCCTTAATTTTAGAAAAGGAAAACTTGGTGGAAATGCCAACATCAACCATAATGACAGGACTAATCTGCAAGATTATGTTTTGAGGAACGGCAAAGATTTAAACACCAATAATTCAGATGGTTTCATAATGTCTAATCGCAAAAGCATAGGCGGTTATCTTAATTTAGATTACTCGATTTCCGAGAAACAAAGTATTGGTTTAGGCTACGATATTTGGCTCGGTAGAACGCCCAACAGTTCTTCTTATTTTTTCAATACCATTACTCGGGAAATGCCTTCAAACCAAGTAGAAACGCTTTATAATATTTCTAAAAATACAGGAAATGAGAAAACGCAAGAACATTCAATCAACCTAAATTACGAATTGAAATTGGATGATGAAGGCAGCAAACTGAACATCAATACCGCTTATCTGAGATATGACGATGACAGCTACACCAACAATATTACAGAAAGAGCGACCGCAACAGGAAATACTTTGGGAACTCTTTCCAGTTTTAACCAAAATACGCCACAGAAAATTGATAACTTTTCATCAACCGTAGATTTTACAAAAAAATGGAAAAACTTTACTTTGGGAGCGGGTGGAAATTTCAACAAAACCAAAACCGACAACAATACATATATGGAATATTTACAGGGAAATATCTTTGTGAAAGATGATAACCAAAGTAACCATTTTGTGTATGACGAAAAAATATCGGGATTATACCTGAATATTGATAAAAATTTTGGAGAAAAAATTTCTGCAAAAATTGGAGCAAGAATGGAGTTTGCCAATAATTTCGGAGAAATACTGGGAACTACAACAACAATTGAAAGAAACGATACCAATTTCCTACCTTCTTTTAGTTTTAATTATAATATCAATAAACAGAATAATCTTTCCTATTCCTTTACCAGCCGAGTAAGAAGACCAAGTTTTTGGGAACTAAATCCTGCAAGAAGTTACACTACGGAGGTAAATTACATCCAAAATAATCCTTTTGTAAAAGCATCTTCTGTGCTGAGCCAAGAGCTGATGTATATGTACAAAAGTGCTTATTTCTTGCAAATATCCAACTCTTACACCAAAGATGCGATTGCACAAGTGCCGTTACAAAAAACCGAAAATGGCATTACAACCCTGCGATATATGCGTACCAACTACGGCAACAGCAATTATTTTTCTGCCAATTTGGGAACCAATCGGTCGTTGTTTAATCAGATTTGGAACATCAATTATATATTGAGTTTACAGATAAACAGCTATCGTGGAACGGTAGATACCGACCCGATAACAGGCGAAGTTTTTGAGCCTTTTGTATTCGATTATTCTTTGGTGACTCCTTTTTTCAGAGCGAATAACAATATCCGACTTTCGGCTAAAAAAGATTGGTTTTTAGGCATTAATTATTTTTGGATGGGAAAACAGAGAATAGATTTGGGAATTATGAATCCTATCCATCAATTAGATTTATCGGTAAAGAAAACTTGGGATAATTGGACTTTTGTTTTTGATGTAAGAGATGTTTTGCGAACGATGAAATTCAATATACAAGATGTACAGCAAAGTGGCAACTTCAATTACGTCAGCCAATATTCGTATAGCCAAAGAGCCAACCTAAGCATTACTTATAATTTCGGAAATCAAAAAGTGAAAAAAATCCGAAATGTAAAAGGTGCTGCAAGCGATATAAAAAACAGAACAGGAAACTAAACACATTTTACATTTTCATATTAACAAAAAAACACTTCACCTAA
>JAUNTR010000127.1:0-3805 GCA_030538575.1 Cruoricaptor ignavus
CTACTACTGAAACAAAAGCAAGTCCTTTTTTTCGTAATTGCAGGAGCAATGAGTGCCGTTATAGAAATCGGAACTTTCAAGATTTTCAGTGTATTTTTGCCAAAAATTTTCCCTTGGGAAAGCGATTTGTATGGCATTTATTTCCCATTGAGCAATATTTTCTCCACATCGTTGGGCATTATTTCCAATTACTTTTTCAGTATTATGTTTGTATTTGTGCGTGGCAAACACTCCAAAAGAAGGGAGTTTGCGTACTTTATGGGGATTTCTGTTTTATCTACATTTCTCAGTTTATTTTTCTTCCAAATTTTTTACAGTTATATATTTCGCAACGAATACTTTGATTTGAAATTCTTCGTTTTCAGTTCAGAAATATTAAGTAAAATTGCAGCGATTGGTTTGGTTTCCATCCTTAATTATACGGTGAAAAAACGCATTATTTTCAATGGCTGAAAAATCTTATTTTTAACAGAAAAATATTTATGAAAAAAATCCTGAATTATCTTTGGCGGGCTTGGTTTATATTTTTGGCATTCCTATTTATTTTCATTTTCGGCATCCCTGTTATTTTGCTTTCCGTAAAGAAATCTCATTTCAAATACGCCTATATTTTTATGCGTTGGTGGTGTCTTATTTTGTTCTACGGAATGGGATTTAGGTATCAATTAATAAAAGAAACTTCCGAAAAAATAGAGAAAAACCAGCCTTATATTTTCATAGCCAATCATACTTCTATTATAGATATTATGCTGATGTGCGTTCTGCATCCTCATCATCCTATTTGTTTTATCGGTAAAGCAGAATTGGCTAAAATCCCTATTTTCAATATTTTATATAAAAGAATTTGCATTTTGGTTGATAGAAAAGACCCGAAAAGCCGAGCGGAAGTTTACAATAAAGCCGCAAAAAAAATGCAACACGGACAAAACATTGTCATCTTCCCCGAAGGTGGCGTTCCCGATGATACTTCGGTGGTTTTGGACACCTTCAAAGATGGGGCTTTTGTATTATCGGAAAAGCATCATTTCCCAATCGTGGTTTATACTTTTGTAGGATTAAAGGAAATGTTTCCCTTCGATGCTGGAAAAGGTTTTCCCGGAACGGTACAGGTTTATAAAAATACCATTTTGAAACCCACAAACGATATTAGCCAAATGAAAAACGAAGCCCGAAATATTATTTTGAAAACTTTGCAGAAAAACACAAAATAATTTTCTCTTACTAATAAAATCATTGATGAATAATAAGCAAGAAATAACTATCTTTGTTTGTCAAAAAAAATATAATCTAAATTATGAGTACCCAACAAAAAAACTACACTCTACCAATAGCAATGATGTTTGCCCTATTTTTTATGATTGCATTCGTAACAGGATTGCAAAACCCAATGGGCGTAATTGTAAAAAACCAGTTCGAGGCAAGCAACTTCCAATCCCAGTTGGGAAACCTTGCTAATTTCATTGCTTATGCTTTTATGGGAATTCCCGCAGGTCTGATGCTGCAAAAAATCGGTTATAAAAAAACTGCTTTGGCTGCCATTCTTACAGGTATTGTAGGTGTGGGTATTACATTTTTATCGGGTAGATTAGGCAGTTTTCCAGTGTATTTAGGTGGAGCTTTTATCGCAGGATTTTCTATGTGTATGCTAAACACGGTTGTAAATCCTATGCTGAATACATTAGGTAGCGGAGGTAAACGTGGTAACCAATTATTACAATTTGGTGGAACATTCAATTCTGTGGGAGCAACAATTGTCCCCGTACTTGTTGGCTATCTGATGGGAGATGTTGCAAAAGCATCTATCTCCGATGCCAACCCTGCCCTATTCCTCGCAATGGGGATTTTTGCTTTGGCATTTTTAGTTCTTTACCTTATGGATATTCCTGAACCTCATATTATTACTGAAAAATCTTCGGTGAAAAATACGCATAGTCCGATGTCTTTCAGACATTTTATTTTGGGAGCGGTTGCGATTTTCATTTATGTAGGAACAGAAGTTGGCATCCCAAATATTGCTAACCTATATATGACGGGCGATTTGCAAATCAACCCAACTACCGCAGGAACTGTTGTGGGAACTTATTGGTTCTTAATGCTTATCGGTAGATTGGTTGGTGGTGTTTTGGGTTCTAAATTTTCCAGTAAAGGAATGCTGACTTTCGTCTCTCTATTAGGATTGGGATTTGTACTTTCTGCTATATTTTTACCAAAAGACCAAATGGTAAGTATGCCAGTTTTCCAATCGGATATTTCTTTCGGTTTTGCCCAAGTTCCTCTTAGCATTATGCTTTTGGTACTTTGCGGATTGTGTACTTCGGTAATGTGGGGCGGTATTTTCAATCTTGCTACGGCAGGGCTTGGCAAATATACAGCAGCCGCTTCGGGTATTTTTATGGTAATGGTTTGTGGTGGAGGGATTGTTCCTGCGGTACAAGGCTGGGTTGCCGATTTATTCGGTTATGTAGAAAGCTATTGGATTGTGGTTCTTTGTTTGGTTTACCTACTTTTCTACGCCTTAGTGGGAAGCAAAAATGTGAATAAAGATATAAAAGTGGATTAAGGGACAGAGGTTAAGGTTAAGGTTAAGGTTAAGGGTAATCTTGAGTTAAGGTTACGGTTAAGTTAAGATTGAGAGAGAGAATTTCTAATTTTTAACTTCTAATTTCTAATTAAAATGATATTACACAACAAAATATCAAAAAATAAAATTTGGGCAAGTGTTTTTCTTGCCCAAGTTTTTTTATTCTTTATACTCTCCAAAGTTTTGGTAGCCATTTCGTGGGCAGAACTTTTTTTTGAAATCCAAAAGAAAACCCATCAGTTATTATTTGCTTGGCTGCCGTTTTCTTTCGGAGATTGGTTTTACGTTGTTTTAATCCTTGCTTTACTTTATTTCATCATAAAAATCTTTTCAAAAAGAAATCGAAAAAAAGCCATTTCCAAATTCTTAATTACACTGAATATTTTATATTTCCTGTATCAAATATTTTGGGGATTGCTTTATTTCCAAACGCCATTAATCGAAAAACTTCCCCAAGAACCGCCCAAAATAGAAGAAGCCAAACAACTGGCAACCAAATATTTGGAACTCTGCAAAACCACCAGAACAAAAGTGAAAGAAGACCAAAACGGTGTTTTCACAATTCAAAATTTATCTTCCATTGAAAATGAAATTCTTATTCAACAACAAAATTTGCCTTCGGAAATCAATTCTAAAAAACCGACGAATGTAAATTCTTTCAAAAGCAGTTTGTTCCAAAAAGTGATGAGTTTCAGCGGAATAATGGGCTATTACAATCCTTTTTCTGCCGAAGCACAATACAATCCACATTTGCCCGCAACACAATTACCATTTACTTTAGCACACGAAAGTGCCCACCAATTGGGCTACGCACGAGAGCAAGAAGCCAATTTTATAGGCTACCTTATCGGAAAAAATGCCAAAGACGAAGCGTTGAAATACAGCACAGAATATTTTGTTTTAAAGAACCTTTTGTACGCTATTTCTCAGCAAGATGAAGAATTTGTAAAACAAATTATCCAAAACTATTCTCCAGAAATGAAAAAAGACCAAATGGCAGAACGACTTTTTATAGAAAAACACAAGGGCTTGTTAGATGCTTTTTTTGGTTTTACCAACGATTTATTTCTAAAATCCAACCAACAAGAAGGCAGCATTACTTACAGCTATTTCATTGATTTACTGATAAGATACGAAAGAAATCATCCTTAATTAAAAAAAGAATCGTACCCAAGGATACGATTCTAAAAACACAAATGATGAAAAAAAATTTATTGCTTTTTA
>JAUNTR010000127.1:3905-6226 GCA_030538575.1 Cruoricaptor ignavus
ATAAATTGACGAAGCCCCGAAAAAATCAGGGCTTCTAAATCTCCACAATTGCCTAGGAAGAACTGCGGATTGTATGTAATTTTTTACTAAAAAATGAAAATGCTATTTTACAATATATTCTTCTACCAACTTCGCGGCTTCTTTGTGTTGGTTAGGTTTTAGTTCCATAAGCGGTGTGTAGAGGTAAGTATCTTTCACGTCTTTTTTTACTGTAAGGTCGGTTTTCTTCGCCAATCTTTTGTCCCAAGTTTGCCTTACGGTTTTCCAAAGCGGAGCATATTCTTGCCAAAAAATCTCTGCTGGTCGGCATTTTTCGGCATCTACTTTTTTATAATATTCCAAACCTTTTTCTTCGGCAATTACAATATCTTGGGAATTATCGGTACGCAAAATTTTCTTATTATCCTGATTATGAAGCCATCCCCAATCGAAGATTTCGTGTCTATTGGTTCGGTTCAGCACGTTATAATCTTTTCTTTTGGTGTATTCTCTTCTTGGTAGCGGAGCATCGGTATTGCTTTCCCAATAGGTTTTGCCATCTACAAATACCCAAGTTCCTGAACCTGAATATCTTGGTGCATCATCTACTTGATAAACCACTTGTGTCCATTGTCCTTTTACATCGTTGGGATTCAACTTTTTATATTTCCAAAGATTATCTTTATAGAAATCATAAATATCCGTATTTTCGTACAACCAATCTTGTCGCCAATGCTTTACCACAGCATCTTTGCCTTTGCCTTCGGGGTTTACGATAAGGATGTGTTGCAGTACAATTTTGCCAGGTTTTTCTTCTGCCACAGTTACCCATTCCAAACCGCCAGATTTGTAGTTTTTCTTTTTCTCGTAATCTTTGTTCGGAGAGAAAGTCTCCGCAAAGTTGAAACTAATTTGGTAACAACCCGTCATTGCCTTAATAGCATCTACATCTTTTTGGTTTTGTGCATTTAGAGTTGCCAAGCCCAAAGCTATGGCACACAGGCTCATACATTTCTTTTTCATTTTTATTAAATTTTTAAAAAGTTATTATAAAGGTTCATATTCAAATTGAGGAAAGCCACGATAACTTTCTTCATTTTTCATTCTCAGAAATTTTATTTTGAAATAAAATCCGTCTGCATTTTTTAGGATAAAAAATCTATCTGTAAACACTTCTGCACCATTCGGCCCAGTGGTTGTTCGCCAATTGCTACCAATTGCTCGTTGGTCATCTTTTATAAATAATGTCTCTTTTATATGTTCTTTTTTAAAATCTTCATAAGCAATTTCAGTAGTTTTCACTTGATAAATCTGAACATTAGAAAGCCTATTATTAAGCACCATATCAGGAAAAATATAAGATGTAAATGCCGATATCGCAGGATTTTGAATTAAATTAGTAAACACCGTGAAACACAAATCCCAGTCCTTTTTTTTCGGTTGTACATTTACAAGACTTTGGGTTTCCAAATTCACGAATTGAAAATGATAATCACTATTTTTCTCCACAATTATTTCCTGGTAAGACGTTGCCTCCAAATCAGCATATTGGATTTTGTAACCCTTCGTGTGTCTCAAAATTTTTATTTTCTTCCAACCTCTACCTTCTCCTCCCGTGAAAACGCCATTCGGCAAAACCGTTCCTGTATAGAGTTTTCTGCCCATATTTAGGAGATAAACAGCGTTTTCGGAATCTTCCAATTTTATTTCCGCAATTCCTGTTTTTTGTTTAAGATAATTTCCCGAAGGGTCATCTATATATTGTTCATTCGCGGTGAAATTCCCAACTTGTACTTTGGTTTTCAAATCATTAACCATTTCGGGAGTTACGAAATTTAGGTCTGTGGCATTTTCTATTTCGCCAACTGCCATCATTATTGATGAATTCAGAACAACCCGAAATTCCTCTCCCGAATAAAATGCCAAATCCCAACTATCTCTTTTGTTTGTAGTTTGTTTGCCATCACTCAGATTAATCCAAACTTGGTTGGGTTCTGTTGCTCCGCCAACATCAGGCGAAATAATTGCCCCAACAATCGGTGGAACTTTCACAGGTGTATCGTCTTCCCGAATGCAGGAAACGAGCGAAACCAACCCAAACAATAAGAGAACGAAAATGGTTTTTATACGATAGATTTTCATACGGTTTTTAATTTTATTTTTCTTAATCTGAAACATCAAATCTATTTTTTAAAATCACTATAAACATTTATTTATCAACATCTTAATAATTAATTTTATTAAAAATTAAAACTAATTTTACCGAAATAACTTCTACCATAGAAAAGCATTTGCGAATCCGAACCGCTACTATGTGCACCGCTGTTTGCTCCTGTATTTCG
>JAUNTR010000128.1:0-3515 GCA_030538575.1 Cruoricaptor ignavus
TTTCCCTGATTTTTCGGGATGAAATTGCGTAGCGAAAAAATTATCCTTTTGCAAACTCGCACTAAACGGCAAAATATAATCGCAAACCGAAGTGGTATATTCCGACAATCCGCAGTAAAAACTGTGTACAAAATACACATCATCTTGCTCTGAAACACCATCGAACAAACTGGTTTTCAGATTAGTAATTCCATTCCAACCGATATGTGGCACCAAATCTTCTGGCGGAATTTTTTTAACTTCTACATCGAAAATCCCAAGCCCGAAAGTATTGCCTTCCTCCAAATTACCGCACATCAATTGTTGACCTAAGCAAATTCCCAAAACAGGCTGAGTGAGATTTTTGATTAAATCATCTAATTTGTTTTCTCTCAGATAATTCATTGCAGAAGACGCCTCGCCAACTCCGGGAAAAATAACTTTATCGGCATTTTTTATCTCTTGGAAATCATCGGTTACGACACTTTCTACGCCCAACCTCTGTAATGCATTTTGCACGGAACGCACATTTCCTGCATTGTATTTTATTATTGCAACCATCTATTTTTCAATTAATTATAATTAAAGACTACCTTTGGTTGAAGGTAAATTAAAATTGCTATCGGTTTGGTTTACAGCCATTTTTATAGCTTTCGCAAAGGCTTTGAAAACCGATTCTATTTTATGATGTTCATTGTCGCCTTCCACTTTAATATTCAAATTGCATTTTGCGGAATCGGTAAAAGATTTGAAGAAATGATAAAACATTTCAGTCGGGCAATCGCCAATTTTTTCCCTTTGGAAATCGGCTTCCCAAACCAACCACGGGCGACCGCCAAAATCTATCGCAACCTGAGCCAAACACTCGTCCATCGGTAGAAGAAATCCGTAGCGTTCTATGCCTTTTTTGCTTCCCAAAGCCTTTTGTATCGCATCTCCAAGAACAATTGCCGTGTCTTCTATCGTGTGATGTTCGTCCACTTGCAAATCGCCATCAACCTTAATTTTCAAATCCAAATTACCGTGCTTGGAAATCTGCTCCAACATATGATCGAAAAAATGCAAACCTGTTGATATTTCGGATTTTCCGCTACCATCCAAATTCACTTCTATTTCTATATCGGTTTCTTTGGTCGTGCGTTTTACTTTTGCCGTTCTTGGGATTTGTTTTAAAAATTGATAAATTTTCGCCCAATTATTAGTGGTTAATGTTGCATCTTCCAACTCTTCCTCAGAGATAAAAATAGATTTTGCTCCCAAGTTTTTCGCCAACTGAACATCGGTTTTTCTGTCGCCAATTACAAACGAATTTTGCAAATCGTAATCGCCATAAATATATTTTCCCATCATCCCAATTCCTGGTTTTCTTGTGGGTAGATTTTCGTGTTCAAAACTTTTGTCTATCAAAACATCAGAGAAAATAATTCCTTCATTTTCAAAGGCTTTCATCATTTTTTCGTGAGGTTTTATAAAATCTTCGTAAGGAAAACTATCCGTTCCCAAACCGTCTTGGTTGGTTACCATTACCAATTCGTAATCCAATTCTTTGACGATTTTGGAAAGATTTTGGAAAACTTCTGGGAAAAATTCCAACTTTTCCAAAGAATCCACTTGATAATCAATTGGCGGCTCGATAATTAGCGTCCCATCTCTATCTATAAATAATACTTTTTTCATTTTTTATTAAATTTTATTCAAATTCTTTTAAATTTTGTATCAATTCTGCATTTTCTTTTGGTGTTCCAATGGTAATTCTCAAACAATTATCAATGACCGAAGAGCGGTTTCTTACAACAATATTTTTCTTGATTAATGTATCGTAAATTTGGTTAGCATTTTGCACTTTAACCAAAATAAAATTAGCATCCGAAGGATAAACTTTTTCCACAAAACTCAACTCGGAAAGTTGCTGTTCCAACAGGTTTTTACCTTCCAACAAAATCTCTAATTGTTTCTTTTTCTTATCCGTTTTCTTTAATTGAGAAAAAACTTTTCTTTGGTTCAAAACGCTGATATTATACGGCGGTTTCACTTTGTTCATCAGGGAAATAATATCTTCGCTCGCAAAAGCCATCCCGACACGCAAGCCCGCCATTCCCCAGTATTTGCTGAACGTTTGCATCACCACAATATTAGGATATTTTTGCAATTGAGAAGCCCAAGATTCGGTTTTACTGAAATCTATATAAGCCTCGTCTATCACGACAATTCCTGTGAAATTTTTCAAGATAAATTCCACGCTTTCCTGCTGTATCAGATTTCCCGTTGGGTTGTTGGGCGAACAAACAAATACGATTTTCAGATTTTCATCATTTAACTTTTGTTTTAGTTCATCATTAATATCGATTTGAAACTCTTCGTTTAAAGAAATTTTATCTAAATTAATATTATTGATATTCGCAGAAACCTCGTACATACCATAAGTTGGCGTGAAAATTAAGGCTTTATCTTTTCCCGGTTCTGCAAAAATTCGGAAGACCAAATCGATAACCTCATCGCTCCCATTTCCTAAAAAAATCTGTGAAGTCGGAATATTTTTCAGTTCAGAAATTCTTTGTTTCAGTTGGGATTGATAAGGGTCTGGATAGCGATTTAACTTCCCAAAAGGATTTTCGTTGGCATCTAAAAAAATACCTTCTTTCCCCGAAAACTCATCTCTCGCACTGGAATATGGCGATAATTTCTTTATATTTTCCCGAATAAGAATTTCTAAATTAAAGTTCATTATTTTTGTTTTTAATGTAATTAAGTCTTAAAGTTACGGCATTTTTATGGGCAAAAAGTCCTTCGGCATCTGCCATTGTTTCTATCGTATTGCCCAGATTTACAATGCCTTCTTCCGATAGATTTTGGAATGTAATTTTTTTCACAAAACTATCCAAAGACACTCCGCTGTAATTCCTTGCAAAATAATTGGTTGGCAAAGTGTGATTGGTTCCGCTGGCGTAATCTCCCGCACTTTCGCAAGAGTAATTTCCAAGAAATACTGAACCTGCATTTTGTATTTTAACAATTTGATTCTGAGGATTTTCCACAGCTAAAATTAAATGTTCGGGAGCATATTGATTTGAAAATTCAATGGCTTCATCTATATTTTTTAGCAAAATAAAATGACTGTTTTCTATGGATTTTTTAGCAAATTCGTTGCGAGGCAATTTCTCTAATTGCTGTTCCAATTCCTGAATTGTTTCATCTAAAACCCGCTCCGAAGTCGAAATAAAAATCACTTGGCTATCGCTACCGTGTTCCGCTTGGGACAACAAATCTGCTGCACAAAACTCTGGAACTGCCTGTTCATCGGCAATTACTAAAACTTCGCTGGGACCCGCAGGCATATCAATCGCCAAACCAAAACCCAATGCATATTCTTTCGCTGCGGTAACATATTGATTTCCGGGACCAAAAATTTTATCTACCTTTGGAACACTTTCCGTACCGAAAGTAAGTGCCGCAATTGCCTGAGAACCACCAACTTTTAGAATTTTTGTAACACCGCACAATTTTGCTGCATATAAAATTGCAGGATTTATTTTGCC
>JAUNTR010000128.1:3615-6104 GCA_030538575.1 Cruoricaptor ignavus
TTTTTGTAACACCGCACAATTTTGCTGCATATAAAATTGCAGGATTTATTTTGCCGTTTTCATCGGGTGGCGTACACAGCACAACTTCTTTACAACCAGCAATTTGTGCAGGAATCGCCAACATAAGAACCGTGGAAAACAGCGGAGCCGTACCACCCGGAATATAGATTCCCATATTGCTGATTGGTCGGGCTTCTCGCCAACAAACCACACCTTTGGTAGTTTCTATTTTTTTCGGTTCTTCTATTTGCGAACGGTGGAATTTTTCTATATTATTTTTCGCCGTTTTTATAGCGTTTTTCAGATTTTCAGTGATTTGTTTTTCGGCTTCTTCACATTCATTTTCAGAAACTTGCAGTTGAGATAAACGTACGCCATCAAACCGTTCTGTATAATCTAACAATGCTTCATCTCCTTTGGTTTGAACCTCTGTAAAGACTTGATTTATAATATCTTTCAGATTATTTTTTTCTATCGTTGGACGTTTGCAAAGTTCTGCCCAAGTATTTTTTTCAGGATTTTTATATGTATTCATCTTTTATATCGCTAAAATTAAATAACCATTTTATCAATCGGAATTACCAAAATATCCTGAGCTCCTGCGGATTTCAGTTCATCTATCATATCCCAAAAACGAGTTTCTTCGATTACGGTGTGTATGCTACTCCAACCTTCTTCTGCCAATGGTAACACAGTTGGACTTTTTAATACAGGAAGAATTTCCGAAACTTTTTTTATCTTCTCATTTGGAACATTCATCAAAATATATTTGGAATTTTTGGCTTTTAAAACGGCTCTTATTCTGAACAAAAATTTATCTAAAATTTTTAATTTTTCTTCGCTCAAATTTGGATTTCTTGCTAATACAGCTTCGGATTTCAGAATGGTTTTCATTTCCTTTAATCCATTTTTAAAAAGCGTACTTCCCGAACTTACAATATCGCAAATGCCATCTGCCAAACCAATATTCGGGGCAATTTCTACCGAACCAGAAATAATGTGAATTTCGGATTGAATGTTGTTTTCATCTAAAAAAGATTGAAGCGTATTGGGATAGGAAGTTGCAATTTTCTTATTCTGAAACCAAGATAAAGAATTGGTTTCCAAATCTTTGGGAACAGCCAAAGACACTCTGCATTTTGAAAAACCGAGTTTTTCTACAACGCTAATATTTTTCTTTTTCTCGATTAAAAGGTTTTCGCCGACAATCGCCACATCTACCACGCCATCTTCCAAATACTGTGGAATATCGGAATTTCTGAGGTAGAAAATCTCCAAAGGAAAATTATGCGATTCCGTTTTCAGTTGGTCTTTTCCGTCGTTGTAAGAAATATCGCAATCTTTTAACAATTTTAGGGAATCTTCAAAAAGTCTTCCACTTTTCTGAATGGCAATTTTTAGTTTACTCATTATTTTATTTTTTTATTTTAAATTCTAATAATCTGAGTAAAAAAGGTATTTAAAAAAGAAAAACCGTCTTTACTCAGACGGTTTATAATATGTTTATATTTTTCGACACAACAATATCACCCGTCTTAGCAGATATGGTGATGATGATGGTTAAAAAATATTGTACTCATTGCTATTTCTAAATATTACTTTGCAAATATAAATATTTATTTTGGATAAAAAAATAAAAAACCGAAAATTTTCATAAAATAATTTGATAAACTCTGATTAAATCCTCAGCAATTACTTTATCGCAAAATTTTTGAGCGTATTGCAATCCTTTTTCTGCACGGCGTTTTCGCTCCGATTCGTTTTCCCAAAGGTAAAGAATCTTCGCACGAATATCCTCAACCGAATGCGGGCAAACATACAGAGAATCTCCACCTCCTGCTTCGGGCAAACAACTCGTATTGCTCGTAATAACAGGAGTTTCGGAAAATAATGCTTCGATGACGGGAATGCCAAATCCCTCGAAAAAACTGGGATAAATAAAAATATCTGCCAAGCGATAAATCCCCGCTAACTCCGTCATAGAAACGTTTTCCAAAAAATGCACCTTTACACCATTATCCCGAATGGCTTTTTCTACCTTTTTATAATATTTGGTTTTTCTGCCCACAACAACCAGCGGAATATTGGTTTTATCTAATGCTTTTACAATATTCAATAGATTTTTTCTTTCCTCGATTGTGCCGACATTTAATAAAAAACGCTGTGGTAAATCGAATTTTTGGCGAATATTTTCTAATTGTTCAGCTGAATATTTTTCTTTAAAAGATTGATGACAACCTTGGTACACGACTTTTATTTTCTCCTCCGAAGTCCCGAGAAATTGTATAATATCTCGCTTGGTTTGTTCGGAAATTGCAATGACTAAATCGGCGGTTTCAGTGGCTTTTTTGAATTTCCAAAAATGAATTTTCCTATCAAACCAAGAGTAATACTGCGGATAACGCTCGAAAATTAAATCATGAATAGTTACTACTTTTTTTATCGGTTGTTTGCTCCATTTCAATGGTAATTCGCCAGAAAGTCCATGG
>JAUNTR010000129.1:0-5059 GCA_030538575.1 Cruoricaptor ignavus
AAAGGTTTTAAAATCCGCCAATTCTACTTTCATTCTTTCCGAAAAAGGCGATTGGGCAAAATTTTCCTTAGCCAAAATTACCGCTTCGGGATTAATATCTATTGCTAAAATTTCAGCTTTGCGGTTTCGCTGTGCCAACATTAGTGAAATCAGTCCCGTTCCTGTCCCGATTTCCAAGATATTTTTCGCACCCGAAATATCGCACATTGCACCGAGCAAAACGCCATCTGTCCCAACACGAAAGACGTTCGGAGATTGCTTTATTTCAAATTGTTGGAAACGAAATGCCTTCATAAATTACACATTCGTAGGCAAAGTAATCACAAATTTCGACCCTTTTCCCACTTCGGATTTCACGGTAATTTCGCCGTTATAATCTTCTATCATTTTTTTCACCATCGTAAGTCCAAGTCCCATTCCAGAGTTTTTGGATGTAAAATTTGGCTCGAAAATTCTGCCGTACATTTCCTGCGGAATTCCCACACCATTATCTTCCACAGAAATAGTTATGCGTTTTTGTATTTGCTCTATATCTATATTTATAATTTGTTTTCGGTTTTCATCTACCGCTTGTTTCGCATTGGTTATCAGATTAGTAAGAATTCTATTAAGGTAAATTTTATCCATATTTATCTTAATATCATCTCGATTGGCGTGTACAAAAATATCGCCATCGCTAAAGACACGGATGATGTTTTCTACCTCACGATTTAGGTGGAACACTTCGTTTTTCTTCACAGGAAGTTGTGCAAATTGCGAAAACGCCGTTGCCACAGTGGCTACCAAATCTATTTGCTCTACAACAGAGTTGCTCATTTGGTTTACTTTTTCCTTAATATTTGGGTCGTTTGGGTCGAATTTTCTTTTGAAATTTTGTATGGTCAATTTCATTGGCGTTAGCGGATTTTTCACTTCGTGGGCAACTTGTTTTGCCATTTCTCGCCACGCTTGTTCTCGTTGTATAATTTCCAATCTTGCTTTTTGGTCTTGTATCTGCAAAATCATTTTGTTGTAAGAGGTTACAAGCGGTTTTAGTTCATCATCTTTATAATATCTTATCATTTTCATTTCATCATCAAAAAGAGCGATTTTACTAATGAGATTTGAAAACTTGGTAAGTGCCGTTGTAAGATTTCGAGAGATAATCCAACTGAGCCAAATGCTGAAAACAATGATAAATAAATTAAGGATAACTATGTATTTCACATATTTATTAAACACATTCATATAAGCAGAATCGCTGTGATAATAAGGGAAATATACAATACCTATTGGTTCCAACATATTGTTTTTCAACACCATATAAGAGGACATTACATTAGAATCCAATCTGGTATCGTAGGTTACAATATCTACTCTTTTGTCGCTTCTCAAAACATCTTTTATTACAGCCATAGGCAGTTTTTTATGTTCTACTTGCTCCGCAGTTTTATTGGAAATCAGGTAATTTCCTTGCAAATCATAGATAACCACATCAGCTTTATTAATATCTGATATTTCGTATATTTTATTTGCTAAAATTTCTTTCAGGTTTTCTGTTTCTATTTGTTTATGGCTCACAGCGTAATCCAAAGAAGACATCAATGCATCTGATTTTTTTTGCTGATCCGTGCGGCTTTGTTCTATGGCATTGTTTTTCAGAACAAAAAAAGACAGGATAGAAGATGCTGCAATACTGAGAAAACAAATCATCAGAAATCCTAAAAATATTCTATTCCTTAGGCTATATCCTTTATATTTAGTCATTGTTATTTTGTACTGAAATTAGTTTTGCGACATATTTTCCGATAATATCAAATTCCAAATTGACTTTATCTCCAACTTTTAAATGTTTCATATTAGTAAACTCCCAAGTGTAAGGAATAATAGCTACCGAAAACTGATAATCGCCACTATTTGCAACGGTAAGGCTGATGCCATTCACAGTAATAGAACCTTGCGGAACGGTTACAAAATTTCCTTTCTCATCATATTGGAATGTGATGAAATAACTTCCGCCTTTATTTTCAATGGAAATTACCTCGCCTGTTTTGTCCACGTGTCCTTGCACGATATGCCCATCTAATCTGCCATTCATTTGCATACAACGCTCCAAATTCACCTCCGTTCCCACTTCCCAAGCACCGAGATTGGTTTTTTCCAGCGTTTCATTTATGGCATTTACGGTATAAATATCGTCTTTTATATCAACAACCGTTAGGCAACAACCATTGTGTGCTACGCTTTGGTCAATCCTCAAATCATCTGTAAAAGAGCTGGTTAAATAGAAATCTACATTCGTACCAGTTTTCTCTATTTTCACAACTTTTCCTATTGTTTCAATAATTCCCGTAAACATATTATTCTTTTTGTTAAATTTGTATTCTGTAAAAAATATTCTCCAAAGATAACTATTTAATATGAGTTCTAAACACAACAAAGTAAGGGTTGGGATTTCCGTTGGCGATTTTAATGGCATCGGACCAGAAATTATTATGAAAACCCTAAGCGATAAAAACATTACCGATTTTTTCACGCCGATTATTTTTGCTTCGGGCAAACTGTTCACTTATCAGAAAAATATTTTCAAACTTACCACGATGAATTTCAACTACATTACCGATGCTTCGCAAGCACAAGGTGGAAAGTTGAATATGGTAAATTTATGGAAAGACAACGTAAACGTAAGTTTGGGAACGCCCAGCGAAGAATCTACCAAAATGGCAATAGATTCTTTGGAAGCCTCTACCAATGCTTTGCTAAAAGGCGATATAGATGTATTGGTAACAGCTCCTATTAATAAAGATGAAATGATGAAGCAAGGCTTCAAACACGCAGGACATACAGGATATTTGGAAGAGAAATTCGGTAAAAAAGGATTGATGTTCCTCGTAACCGATAAATTGAAAGTTGCTGTATCCACCCATCACATTCCGATTTCCCAAGTTGCAGAAAAAATCTCCAAAGAAAAAATAAAAAAACAAATAAAAATCCTAAACCAATGTCTAATAGAGGATTACCAAATACAAAAACCAAAAATTGCGGTTTTGGGACTCAATCCACACGCAGGCGACGGAGGTGCAATTGGGAATGAAGAAATAGAGATTATAGAACCTGCCATACAAGAACTCTTTGGGCAAGGCATTATGGCATTCGGTCCTTTTCCCGCGGACAGTTTTTTTCAACCCGAAAAATACGAAAGCTACGATGCTATTTTGGCAATGTATCACGACCAAGGTTTGGCTCCGTTCAAAACCATAGCTTATGAAGATGGCGTAAACTATACCGCAGGATTACCATTTATAAGGACTTCTCCCGATCACGGTGTGGCTTATGATATTGCAGGAAAAAATATTGCTGATGAAACCAGTTTTTCCGAAGCCATTTTTACCGCTATCAAACTTTTCAAAAACAGAGAAGAATATAAAGAACTTTTACAAAATCGTCTGCAACCAAGAAAAACCTATAACGACAATGGCGTAGATGAAGATTTGCCTGATGATATTTGAAATAAAAAATAAAAACATAATATTAGTAGAAAAATAAATTTGCTAATTCAAAAAAAATGCATACTTTTGCAACCTCATTTTATGGACAAGTATAGAAACTATGAAGTGGTATTTTCTGGATTGAAAGAAGGAAAGCACCAATTCCAATTTGAGATAAACAAAGCGTTCTTTGAACTTTTTGATACCGAACAGGAGTTTACCAACCCAAGAATAGTAGCCGATATCCTTATGGATAAACATTCTACTTTTTTGGAATTTTGGATTAAAACCGGCGGAGATGTTGCATTAGTATGCGATATTACCAACGAGGAATTTGATTATCCTATCGAAAACGAAATAAAAGTTTTGGTGAAATTCGGAGAAGAATACGACGACAGCGATGAAGATGTGATTACCATACCAATGCACGACCACGCCTTTAATGTTGCACAACTTATTTATGAAGATGTCGTATTATCTATCCCGATGAAAAAAATCTCGCCAAAAGTAAGCGAAGAAGATTTGGAAATCTTAGACCAATACAGTCCAAAAGAAGAACTTCCTGAAAAAGAAGAAAACAGCACCCAACCGATTGATCCCCGATGGGAAGCTTTGAAAAAATTGAAAGATCAAAATTAGAATATAAAAATAGTTTGAATATGATGAGATGATGAATCTCATCACTCATCACAAAAAAATTATTAAAAATGGCACATCCAAAGAGAAGACAATCCAGCACAAGAAGAGACAAAAGAAGAACTCATTACAAAGCAGTAGTTCCTCAATTAGCTAAAGATGCAACAACAGGCGAATTGCACCTGTACCACAGAGCACACTGGCACGAAGGAAAACTTTACTACAGAGGAAAAGTAGTAATGGAAAAAGAAACTGAAACTACCGAAGAGAACTAAGATTTATTAGCCAACTTCGTTATTAATACAAAAGCCACTCATTTTTTTTTAAAATTTGAGTGGTTTTTTGTTGTTTTTTTGTATTTTTGGAAAATATTCAAATATCAAATATTATGGACATTAGAGACATACAAAACCTTATTAAGTTTGTATCCAAGGCTGAAGTTTCAGAAGTAAAATACAAAACTAAAGATTTCGAAATCACGATTAAAACGCCATTGGCTGGGAACGAAACGGTAAGCTATCTACCTCAACCAGCTGTTTACCAAACGGCACCACAAGCTACTGCTGCGTCTCCTGTCGCATCAGCTCCTGCTACACCAGCTGCAGAAAAAACAGAAGCCGCAAGCGATGATAGCAAATTGGTAACTATAAAATCTCCAATGATTGGTACTTTCTACAGAAAACCTTCTCCAGATAAAGAGCCGTTTGTAAACGTAGGAGATTCTGTAACCAATGAAAAAGTGGTTTGTGTAATCGAAGCGATGAAACTTTTCAACCAAATAGAAGCAGAAGTTTCAGGTAAAATTGTAAAAATCTTGGTAGATGATGCAACACCTGTGGAATACGACCAACCTCTATTCCTTGTAGATCCGTCTTAGGAGAATTTTAGATTATAAATTATAGGTTTTGAATCACTTGGTGTATTTAAAATCAATTTAAAATTCAAAATTTAAAATT
>JAUNTR010000129.1:5069-6079 GCA_030538575.1 Cruoricaptor ignavus
AGTTAGAAGTTAGAAGTTAGGTCGCTAACTCTAAATTCATACATTCATCATCTAATTATCTGATTATCTAATTAACTAATTAAAATTATGTTCAAAAAAATATTAATCGCCAACCGAGGTGAAATCGCCATGCGTATCCTACGCACCTGCAAAGAAATGGGAATAAAAACCGTTGCGGTATATTCCACAGCAGATAAAGATAGTTTACATGTAAGATTTGCAGATGAAGCCGTATGCATAGGGCCTGCAATGAGTAAGGATTCTTACCTAAAAATCCCAAATATTATTTCTGCCGCAGAAATTACGAATGCAGATGCCATACACCCAGGCTACGGTTTTCTTTCGGAAAATGCCAACTTCTCCAGAATTTGCCAGAAAAACGGCATAAAATTCATCGGAGCAACTCCCGAGCAAATAGAAAAAATGGGAGATAAAGCCAATGCTAAAGCTACTATGAAAGCAGCTGGTGTACCATGTGTTCCAGGTTCAGATGGGCTACTAAGTTCCTATGATGAAGCTGCTAAAACGGCAGAAGAAATCGGCTATCCCGTAATGATAAAAGCGACCGCAGGTGGCGGAGGAAAAGGAATGCGTGCCGTATGGAAAGCCGAAGATTTGAAAGACCATTGGGAATCTGCTATACAAGAAGCCGTAGCTGCATTTGGTAACGGTGGAATGTATATGGAAAAACTGATTGAAGAGCCAAGACATATCGAAATACAAATTGCAGGCGACCAATTCGGGAAAGCGTGTCATCTATCTGAAAGAGATTGCTCTATCCAAAGGAGAAATCAAAAATTGGTAGAAGAAACGCCATCCCCATTTATGACAGAAGAACTTCGACAAAAAATGGGGGATGCAGCCGTGAAAGCCGCAGAATTCATCGGTTATGAAGGCGTAGGAACTATTGAGTTTTTAGTGGATAAACACAAAAATTTCTACTTTATGGAAATGAATACCAGAATACAAGTAGAACACCCAATTACCGAGCAAGTTACAGATTTTGATTT
>JAUNTR010000130.1 GCA_030538575.1 Cruoricaptor ignavus
ATTGTAATCAAAATTCTCATTTGAAATAGAAAAAAATTTCAAAATAGGCTTTTTGTCTGAGTATTCAACCAAAACATAAAATTTATTTGCTTTCAATTTATTTAAATCAACATTTTTTTTGTGGTGATAAAAATAATAACCATAGTTAAATTGGTCTTTAATAAACAAATCTTTATTAGAATCATTTAGAATTTTAATATCCAAATATTTTTTTTGAGCATTACGAATTGTAATACAGTCTTTATAAAAAGAGGATATAAATAGTATAAGAATAAATAATAAATTTTTCATTTTTGAACACCATAAAATAGGATTGTATTTTGATTTAACTTATAATAAAAAGGATTTATCCCTGCGACAATTACCCCTTGTTTAAAGCTATTTATAAATTTACCGCCAGCAAGCTTATACATTACCTGTTTTCAAGAGATATAGCCTCAATATTAATATTTTGACCCTCTTGCAATTTTTCCTTAGTAAACGGCTCAGCAAAACTTTCAGACCCATAAAACCCTTTCCTTTTAAGCATAAACCTATATTCTTCATTAGGGTCAACTTTGACTTTAGTAGAACCCATGGAATCTGTTACATATTCTCCAATTATAAAATACGTTTTTTTTAGAAAACCAAATCCTTCCTTTCTAACGACAATAGTGTCATACATATTAACCCTCGGTCTTTTGGTTTTACTATCGATAGAAGTTAATTTTATAGTAATTTGATTCTCTGAATCATTTGTCTTACAACTACTTGATACTAAAAAAAAAACGAAATAATAGATATTATTATTTGCACTTTAAGGGTGTTTAATGGCATACTCAGTTATATTTATATGGTTAATTAAAATACCAACTATTTTTCAGTATATTACTATAAATTCACAATATTATTTCTCCATCAAAATAATTCTCCTGGATTTTTTGGTACGGTGATTTTTAGGTGTTGATAGGCTTTTTCGGTAACTTCTCGTCCTCGTGGTGTACGAATGATGAAACCTTCTTGGATGAGGAAAGGTTCATAAACTTCCTCCAATGTTTCAGGATTTTCGCCAATAGAAGTTGCTAAAGCAGAAATGCCAACAGGTTTTCCACGGAAATTCTCTATCATTACTCGCATAATTTTGTTATCCATTTCATCTAAACCAAATTCATCTACGTTTAGGGAATTTAATGCAAATTTTGTGATATTTATTTCTATTTCGCCATTGCCTTTTATTTCAGCAAAATCTCGCACACGGCGTAGCAGAGCATTCGCAATTCTTGGTGTTCCACGGCTTCGGCGGGCAATTTCTATTGCGGCATCTTCATAAATTTTCACACCTAAAACCCTTGCACTTCTTTGGATAATGGTGGATAGCAATTCGATATTATAATATTCCAAACGGCTTTGTATCCCAAATCTGGCAAGCATAGGTTTGGTAAGCATTCCGCTTCGTGTAGTTGCTCCGACCAAAGTAAAAGGGTTAAGACCAATTTGTACGCTTCGGGCATTGGGACCCGTTTCCAGCATTATATCTATTTTATAATCTTCCATTGCGGAATACAGATATTCTTCCACAACGGGAGAGAGCCGATGTATTTCATCAATAAAAAGAACATCGTTTTCCTCTAAATTGGTAAGTAAACCTGCCAAACTTCCCGGTTTATCCAACACGGGACCAGAGGTAATTTTGCAACTGACACCCAATTCGTTGGCAATAATATTGGCAAGTGTAGTTTTTCCCAATCCCGGTGGACCGTGCAGAAGAACGTGATCCAATGCCGCACCACGATTTTTTGCAGCAGCAACAAACACTTCCAAATTATCGAGCGTTTTTCTTTGTCCTGCAAAATCATCAAAACTTTGCGGGCGAATTTGCTCTTCCTGTATTAGCTCTTCGGAAGAATAATTGTCTTTATCTGGATGTAAAAAATCTGGCATTTTCAAAAATAATTATCAAAGATAAAAAATTAAGAGTTGAGAACCAAAATAGTAATTTGAATTTTTATTATGAGATGAAGCAAGTCTATTCAACCACGCTTTTAAAATATCCTTTTGAATAGAATATTGAATCTGTTGGTGTGAATAATATTTCCAATTCTATTTTTCCCCAAATGCTATCTCCTTTTTTTAATTCTGAATTATTCAATGTGAGTTTTTGTTTTTTTAATACATATCTTTCTCTTTTCAGGAGTTTAAAAGGTTGAATATTATCCGTATAAGACTCAATGAAACTATATGAAAAATTTTTGTATTTTATAAAATTTATATTCACACCTGAGAAACCATCTCCATCATTAAAGTGAATTAGAGTTAGGCTTGGGATTTTTTCGTTCTGATTTATATTAATGCTAAATGTAACAGTATCATTATTGTTTTCAAAAAAAGAAAAGTCCGTTTCTACATTTTTGATTTTATTAATTCTAAACGTGTTGTCTATAATTTTTTTATTAAGATTTTTAATTTCAGAGGATTTTTGGATATGTTCATCAATACTTATTTTGCTCCATTTCGAAATAAAGTAGATTATTCCTGCGGAAATAATTAAAGAGATTGCCCCAAAAATATATTTTAAAAATTTCTTCATTTCAGTAGAATAAAAATTAATTGAAGTTTTAATTAACCGAATATATTTATTGTAAATTCAATTAATAACAGAAAATCAACCCAACATTCTTTGTGCTTTTTTCACACCTTCTACTAAAATATCTATTTCTTCCAAAGTATTGTAAACCGCAAAACTGGCACGGATGGTTCCTGCGATGTCGAAAAAATCCATAATGGGTTGTGTACAATGGTGTCCTGTGCGTACGGCAATGCCCATTTTATCCAGTATCATTCCTGCATCGGAGGCAATTCCAGCATCATTCAATGTAAAAGAAATAACGCCTGTTCGCTTGGCTTTTTCGCCATAAATGTTTAGATTTCCAAGTTCTAAAAGTTGTTTCTGAGCGTATTCTAAAAGTTGATTTTCGTGGTTTTGGATGTTTTTATGACCGATGGAATTTATAAAATCCACAGCAGCTCCCAAAGCGATATTTCCACCGACATTTGGTGTTCCTGCTTCGAATTTGAAAGGCAAACCAGCATACGTTGTTTTCTCAAAAGAGCAAACGGCAATCATTTCTCCACCTCCATGAAAAGGCGATATTTTATTTAGGATTTCTTCTTTTCCGTAGAGGATTCCCGTTCCCATCGGAGCGTACATTTTGTGTCCCGAAAACACGAAGAAATCGCAATCCATTGCTTGAACATCAATCTCGAAATGAGGAGCAGATTGTGCACCATCTATCACAATTATCGCATCTGATTGTGTTCTGGTTTTTTTTATGATTTCCTCTATCGGATTAATGATTCCTAAAGCGTTGGAGACTTGGTTTACCGATACAATTTTTGTTTTTTCGTTTAGATTTTTATCGAGAAAATCCAGTTGCAGAATTCCGTTTTCATCTATTGGGATTACTTTCAGTTTTGCTCCTGTTCTTTCGCAAAGCATTTGCCAAGGCACAATGTTGGAATGGTGTTCCAGATAAGAAATAATAATTTCGTCGTCTTTTTTTATCAGATTTGTTAGGGAATACGCCAAAAGATTGATGCCTTCCGTAGTTCCTTTGGTAAAAATAACTTCGTAATCGTTTTTAGCATTAATGAATTTTTGGATTTTCTTTCGTGCGAGTTCCATTTCCTCCGTTGCCAATTGGCTAAGCGTGTGTATTCCACGATGCACATTGGCATTCAGGGTTTTATAATATTTTTCCCAAGTTTCTAATACCGAAATTGGTTTTTGCGAAGTTGCAGCATTATCCAAATACACCAATGGCTTACCATTGATTTCTTGGTGAAGAATAGGAAATTGCGAACGTATATTTTGTAAATTCATTTTTATCTAAAATAAAGTTTAATAATGTAATAACTACCTTATTTTCAAATTGATAATTGTATTGAAAAGTGATAAAGTTACTATTTAGAATGGTTCAAATTTACAACTTTTTTATGGATGAATGACATTAAACTTTTATCAATAAATTTTTTATTTGTGATATTTTACGAAAATCAGGCTCTTTTTGGTAAATTTATTTTTATATTGATATTATAGGATAAGATAGTCTTATTTACCTTATAGTAAATAATTTGTTATAAAAAAATGACCAAACAAAAGTTAGGTAGTGTAATGTTCTATTTGCAAAATAGTATTAATTAAAGTCTTTAAAATCAATTGTTTATTAAGGATTGATGTTTGAGGTATTATTGATTTTAAATATAATAAAAATAAATTAGCATAATGCAAACCAACAAATTTAGTATTTTTTTTTAATTTTAGAAATAGCAGAAAAATGAATCTTATCAGTGATAAAAATCATTAGCAATGAATGGTTTTTTCATATACATTTGGAATATAAAATTTTTAAAAAATTAATGTTATGAAAAAGTTATTATTATTTGCTGCCGTAGCTGCAGGACTTTCCGTAAATGCACAGAACTGGCAAGTACGCCTAAGAGGTGTAAGTGTACAACCTGTAGAAAAATCTACAATCGGTACAATTGGTGGAAATGCGAGTGTGTCTAATGCCTTTATCCCGGAACTGGATTTCACGTATTTCTTTAACAAGAATATTGCAGCAGAGCTAATCTTGGGAACGTCTAAACATGACGTAGTTGCCAAAGGAACTGCATTGGGAGATGTAGATTTGGGTAGCGTAAGATTATTGCCACCAACTTTAACGGTTCAGTACCACTTTTATCCAACCAAATCCTTGAAGCCTTATGTGGGAACAGGTATTAATTATACCATTTTCTACGACGAAGGTAAAAATCCTGCGGCGGCTGTAACCAAAGTAGAGTACAAGGATAATGTAGGTTTCGCATTGCAAGCGGGTGTAGATTATTTCATTAATGAGAAGTTTTTCTTGAACTTGGATGCTAAAAAATTGTTCTTGCAAACAGATGTGAAAGTACACACCGTTCCTGCGATTGGAGCTACTGTTCCTGCCGATGTTAAACTAAATCCTTGGGTTCTTGGTTTTGGTGTTGGTATGAAATTTTAAAAGATTTTTATCAAAATAAATGATGAAAAAAAGTGGAAAGCCACCTTTATCGGGTGGCTTTTTTATGTTTATTTTTTTGGTTGAAATTACTTTTCGGGAACGAATTTCAAACTGATAGAGTTCATACAATAGCGTATTCCCGTAGGTGGCGGTCCATCGTTGAAAACGTGTCCCAAATGCGAATCGCATCTTTTACAAACAACTTCTATACGCTCCATTCCATGGGAAGAATCTCGTTTGTAGGTGACCCCATTTTTATCGGCTTCAAAGAAACTTGGCCATCCGCAAGTGGACGCAAATTTTTGGTCGCTTTTGAAAAGATGATTGCCACAAACCGCACAATAGTATTCTCCAAGCTCATCAAACTCGTTGTATATTCCTGTAAAAGGTCGCTCTGTATGTTGCTCTCTTGCAATGGCGTAAAGCTCGGGAGAGAGAATGTTTTTCCACTCATCATTAGATACAGATAATTTAGCAGAATCTGTTGTAGAAAAATATGGATTGTTTTTTGCTGTATCGTTTTGCATTGTTTTAGTTGGTATAGGCTGGTGCGTTTGCGTACAAGCCGATAAACACAACGCAGCGGTTATAATAATAATTTTGTACAATGTAATTTTATATGATTTAAAAATATGATGTAAAGATACTGCAATAATTTTGAATGTTGGAAGATTTGTAAATTTTGGTTCATTAAACCTAATTCCCTAATCTCTTAATATCCTAATTTCTTAATCCCTTAATTTTAAATAAATAATGAAAGAACAACAACTTAGAAAATACAAAACCATTGCTACGGGATTGTTTATATTGATGGCTTTGGTTTTTATTATCACAACCATTCTCCAAAAAAATGATGATTCGCATTGGATTGGTTATGTGCGAGCGTTTTCAGAAGCGGCAATGGTTGGTGCTTTGGCAGATTGGTTTGCTGTAACAGCATTGTTTCATCATCCTTTGGGACTCAAAATTCCGCATACCAATCTCATCCAAAACAAGAAAGAGCAGATTGGTGATAATCTTGGTGAGTT
>JAUNTR010000131.1 GCA_030538575.1 Cruoricaptor ignavus
ACCCCGATGATTTCTCCGAAATTGGTAAGTTTATAGGGAATATTTTTAAGTGATTAATTATCCTTATTTTTGCAAAATCAATTTATCGCAATGAAACCATTACAACGCATATTGCATTTTGCAAAACCTCATCAAAAATATCTTTACGGGAGTGTTTTTTTTAATATATTATATTCCGTACTCAATATTTTTTCGGTTGCTACAATGTTGCCTATTCTCGGGCTAATGTTCGGAACGGTAGAACGTGTGGAAACCAAAACAGAACCACAATATAGTGGCGGTTTGGTAGATTTCTTCGGCTTTGCCAAAGATTGGGCATATTACAAAATACAGCTAAGCATAGACCAAAACGGTGCAGTATCGGTTTTAGCGGTGCTTTGTTCCATTACCGCATTGGCGTTTTTACTTAGAAATATTTTTAGGTATTTGGGAGCTTTTTTACTCGTCAATTATCGGGTTGGGATTACCAAAGATTTGCGTACAGCAATGTACAATAAGTTTCTGAAACTGCCCGTTTCTTTCTTTACCGAAAAAAGAAAAGGCGATATGATGTCCAGAATTTCCAATGATATTGGCTCGGTAGAAGGCGGAATTATGGGTAGTTTGGTAGATGTTGTCAATGCTCCGTTTATGATTATTTCTTCGCTCATTACCTTGTTTATCCTTTCCCCAAACCTTACCTTGTTTTCTCTATTGGTTTTTCCGATTATGGGTTGGTTGATTTCCGCAGTTGGTAAAAGCCTGAAAAAACAAGCCACTTTTGCACAAGAAGAATTAGGAAATTTATTTTCTTTGGTTGATGAAACATTGAAATCCTCAAAAGTCATTAAGATTTTTAATGCCGATAAAATCCTTAAAAACCGATTTAATACCACAACTAACAATTGGCAAAAATATGCTATTGGGATGAGTCGCCGCAGAGAAATGGCTTCCCCGATGAGCGAGTTTTTGGGTTCAGTTACGATATTGCTAATTACTTGGTTTGCAGGCGTACAAATCTTGAATGAGAAAACAATGGACCCTGAAACCTTTTTGGTGTTCATTGCGATGTTTTTCCAAATCTTAGACCCTGCGAAAAAACTATCTTCTGCGGTGTCTAACATACAAGGCGGAATGGCGAGTTTGGAGAGAGTTTCCGAAGTTTTGGATTATGATTTGAAGGTGGAAGAGGCCACAAATCCCATAGCAATTTCCAGCTTAAATAATCAAATAGAATTTAAAAACATCGGGTTTTATTATGATAAAGATAATGTGATTTTAAAGAATTTCAGCCTCACAATTCCTAAGGGAAAAACCGTAGCTTTGGTCGGACAATCGGGGAGTGGTAAGACGACAATTGCCAATTTATTAACCCGATTTTACGATGTTTCCGAAGGACAAATTTTGATTGATGGAGTTGATATAAAGCAACTGAAATTGGAAGATTACAGACAACTTCTTGGGATGGTAACGCAAGAATCGGTTTTGTTTAACGATTCGGTGTATCACAATATCCTCATGGGAAAACCCGAGGCTACAAAAGAAGAAGTAATTGCTGCAGCGAAAATTGCCAATGCCGATACGTTTATTTCCCAACTTTCCGATGGTTACGATACCAATATTGGTGATGATGGTAATAAACTTTCGGGTGGACAAAAGCAAAGGGTTTCGATTGCGAGAGCGGTTCTTAAAAATCCTCCGATTATGATTTTGGATGAAGCAACATCTGCCCTCGATACAGAAAGCGAAAGAATGGTGCAAGATGCTTTGGAAAAAATGATGGAAAATCGCACGTCTTTGGTTATCGCACATCGGCTTTCTACCATACAAAAAGCCGACCTAATTGTAGTAATGGAACGAGGGAATATCGTAGAACAAGGCACGCACCAAGAACTTTACAATCACAATGGTATTTATAGAAAACTAACTGATTTACAGGGTTTTGAGTGATTTTTTAATATATTAAAAAGAGGCTGTCTTGGACGGATACAACCTCCTGAATGCTTATTGCTTTTAGCCTATCGCTTTTAGCTAATTACCATTTTGTTTTTCCTTGATAAATGAAGTGGCTTGGTTTCACTTGAAAAAGTTATTGTGCTATAAATTCTTTGCGTTAATATTTTATCGCAAAGAGAAATCACGTTTTAAAATTCCTCTGTTCCCCGAAGAGGGAAAAGCGTTTGGCTTTCAGCCTATTGCTTTTAGCTTATTGCTTATTGCGATTTTGTTTTCTAAATTCCTCATCTCTTTTGCGGGCTTTTTCCATTTCAGCCTCTACTCGTTGTATTTCTTCTTCGTTCATTACTGGCTCATCATCGGGGAATTGGTTTTTATTCTCATTTTGTTTTGCCTTCGGCTGATTTGGTTTTGATGGGGTAGAAGTTGTTTTTCTCCCCGAAGCATCGGTTGTTTCAATCTCCAAATCACTTTTCAGGTAGTTTAGCATTTGCGTGGCTTTCGCTCCTTCATCGGTTTTTGGATAATTGAGAGCAATCTGTTGCAATTGCAAAATCATAATTTCTTTGCCTGCTGTTTTCCCTGTATTAAAGGCATTTAAAAGTTGAAATTTAGGAATTAAAGCATCAGCTGGATATTTTTCTACCGTTTCGGAAATCAAGGTTTTAGACTCCTCGAAGTTTTCAGTTTCAAATAAATCAAAGGCTTTTTTGTACAAAGTTTCCACTTCCTCAGACGATGCGGAAAAATTAGAACTTTTAGGATTTTTCACAAATTCGGCGTAATGAGTGTACGGGAAATCATTCAGAATTAAAGTTTTTGCTCGTTCTGCTGCTGCGGGATTTTTCTCGTAATTCATAGCGAAGATTTCGTAGAGTGCTTGTAATTTCACCTCTTCTTCTGGTTGGTTGTCCACCAAGTCGTAAAGCGTTTTTGTTGCCAATGGCGTATCCGAGAAATAATTTTCGTACATTCTTCCTAAACCTAAACTTGCTGTATCTCTATCTTTTTTTAAGGTTAAGATTTCTTCGTTATCCGTTGGGATTTGTTCAATGTAAAATGCTGGTTCAAAGCGTCTTGGGTTTTGTACAGAACTAATTCCCAATGCTTCGTTTTTCACATCTTCAATAGAAGCCGTTCGGTTAGAAAGTCGCCAATTGTCCACCAAAGAGCGATTTCCCCAAATTTGCTTAAACTCACTTTGTCCTTTCGCAACCGTATTTTGGTTAGAAAAATAGAACGTACTTTTGTTTCCCGAAGCCGAAAAATCTTGGAAATTATTACCTTTATTCGATGCGAAAATCGAGTTGGCATTATAGTCTTCCGTACCGAAACCTTTGCTTCTTTCCTCCTTTTTTCTCTCGGCTTCCTCTTTGGCTTCTTTGGTTTTCATCGCTTCAATAAATTTATTAAAATAAGCAATTCTTTCCGTTTCAGGCATTTTGGTGAGAGCTAAAATACTGTCATTCTTTTTTATCAGATAATAATTTTTGGAGATGTCTTTTATATTTTTAGACATCAATGCTAAATTGGCTTTGGATGGTTCGTAAGTCATCACAGCCAATGCAGAATCGTAGTACGCACCTGCGGAAATATAATCGTTTTTCTCTGCAAAATCTTTCCCGATTTCGTAGTAAGTTAGTCCACGAATTTGCGGGTCAGAAATCTTTAATTCCTTTGCTTTTCGGAAGAAATCTTGGGCTTCATTTTCTTTTCCTGCACTTTTTGCCATTAAGCCTAAGGCGTAATAAAACTCATTTTTTCGGGACATGTAAATCCCTTTTTTACTAATGTTTTCTATATATTTTTTCGCTCCTTCGTAATCGTCTTGTCCTTGATTAAAAGATTTGGCGATTTCTATTTGAGATTTTACTTCAAACTCAAAATCGTTGGAGTATTTGTAGGCTGTTGCAAAGCTTTCTCTGGCTTGTTCTTTTTCGCCTAATTCTGAAAGAATTTGTCCTCTGAGGAAGGCAATTCTGCTCCTCAGTTCTCGGTTTTTATTTACAGTAAAAGCATTTTCCAATTCTTCCACTGCTTGCTCTTTTTTACCATTTGCCAATAGAACTTCGGCGTAATAAATATGGTGTAGTTTTTGGAACTTTTTTTTCATTCCCGAGTTTTCCAAATTCGCAAAAATTTCTTCGGAACGAAAGAAATCGCCCATTTTGGCATAAGCGTAAGCCGAATAAATTTTCGCCAAATCTATCCGTTTGTCATTCTTCATATTACTGAAAATGAAATTCAGAGCATCTAAGGCTTCCAAAGGTTTGTCTTGGTAAATTCTGGCTTGAGCCAAAAGCAAATGGGCATCGAACATTTTTTTGTTCTTTTCCTCGCCTTTTTTCATTACCGAATATTTGGATATGGCTTTTAGGGCTTTGTTTTCCGTGATTTGCAACGTGCTTGCTCCTTTGGATTGATTTCTGTTCGGTGCATTAAATCCCAAATTTTCATCAGAAATATTGCCAAAACCTTCATCAAAAGAAAGGTCATCAAATTTTAAAAGAGAAATATAAGGCGTGTAAAAATTGTCTTTATGAGATTCTTTTCTGTTTCGGATTTCCGTTTCCAAAGCATCTTTACTGTTGAAAATAGTGTTGTAATAGGAGAAAAATCCTGCTGTGGAAGCATTTGTTTTTGGTTTTTTTTGCGATTTGCAAGCTACCAAAATCACCAAAGCGGAAAGGAGTAAAAATATATGTTTTTTCATTGTAAATCAATAACTGTACAATTTTCATTTTATTGCTTGATGCGTAGGATTTTACAAAAAAATCCGATGAAATATTGCGTAACCAAAAGTATTAATTTTAATTAAAAAACACAACTTTGTAGCGTATTTTTTTAATTATGGTTCTAATTCTATTCGGTTTTCATCAATTATATTTTGCAGTTTCTGTTTTTGTATATTTCTTAGGTTTTGCATAGATTCGGTTGTGATGCTCGTATCCATACTTGTAATTGAGCCAATCAGATTATTAGCGAAATTCTTTTTGGCTTCCAATACATTAGCTAAAGTCGTTTCTTTGTTGTTTTCGTATCTTAGCCGGCTAACTCGTAGCGTTGCATTTGCCAAATTAGTTGCAGATGTGGATTTAACAAGTTCGAAATCATAATCTCCGGTTTTGTCGGCTATTTGGATAATTAATCCTGGTAATCCTGCGAATTTATAAGGTCCGTAAGGCAATGGGATTTCCGTTGTGTACCAAGCAACCCAATCTCTTCCTTTGTAATTAATTTCTGCTTTTTTGCAATTAAATGTATGAATGGTTTTAGACTCGTTGATGAGTTTCCAATCGGCTATTATCGGTTCTTTGTAGGAAAATAAAGTCATTCCTATTCTTTCAAAATATTGGGTATTTGTGTTTGATTGAATGATGGTGTAAGGAAATTTGGTTTTCGGAAAAGATTTGCCCGAAAAATTAATATTGGTATTTCCGCCCGCAGTTGCATTTTGAAATTCGATTTGGAATATAGAGTCAAATTTTATGGCTTTTTCGCTAATGAAAAATGCACGGTCATCTAAAACTTGTAAGGAGAAAAGCTCTTCGTGAGTGTAATTTGGTGTTGATTTATATAATTTTGCCTTTAATAAATAAGTAAATTCAGCAATTAGTGTATTCTTGCTTATCTGAGAATAAGAGAAAATGAACGAGAAAAAGATGAAAAAGGTTGTTACGTTTTTTTTGATATTCATAATTTAATGTTTGTGAAATTAAAACAATAATATGATTTTTTTTAATAATTAAATAAAAAACTTCAAAGTTTTTATAACCTTGAAGTTTTCATTTATTTTTGAAATGATTAATCTTTATGCTTTATATTCCACAACGGCTTTTACAAAAGCTTCGGCGTTTTCCACAGGGATATTCGGCAAAATACCGTGTCCAAGGTTTACGATATATTGGTCTTTTCCAAATCTATCAATCATTTCGTGTACCATTTTTCGGATGGTTTGCGGGGAAGAATGCAATCTTGCCGGGTCGAAATTTCCTTGCAACGTGATTTTATTTTGTGTAAATTGTCTTGCCAATTCGGGTGTAATTGTCCAATCTACGCCAAGTGCAGAGGCTTTGGATTTCGTCATTTCCTCTAATGCAA
>JAUNTR010000132.1 GCA_030538575.1 Cruoricaptor ignavus
TGAAGTTTGTAATCAGCCCGAATGGTTAGATATTTCGCATCTTCTGGTTCTGTAGCGAGTTTTACTTTTTCTACCGCAGCACAAAATCTTTCAAAAGAAAAAGGCTTTACCAAATAATCTATTGCATTTACCTCAAAGGCTTCTACGGCATAGTCGGAATACGCTGTGGTAAAGATAACTTTGGTGTTTTGCGAGATGGTTTTATAAAAATCCAGTCCGTTTTTTGCAGGCATTTCAATATCTAAAAAAATTAAATCTACGGGATATTTGTTCAGATATTTTTGGGCATATCTTTGTGTATGGAATAATCTTTCCAAAGATAAATTTTCTATTTTCTCGGCAAAATTTTCTATAATTTTCAGAGCGAGAATTTCATCATCCAAAGCTATAGCTTTTATCATTTTTTTTAAATTGAAGATTTAAGAATTTAGATTCAAATCACTTGCCAGATTAATTTCCAAATAGATTTCATAAGATTTGCCATCATCTGTTATCGTAATTTTATGTTGTTCGGGATAGATTTGTTTCAGGCGTTTCAGCGTATTTTTCAGTCCGATTTGCGTGCTTTCCTTTTCCGCTGTTCTATTCACAATTCGGTTGAATATTTGCAGATAAAGTATTTCCTTTTCTATCCTTATGTTCACCGATATTTTAGAATTTTCCTCCGCATTGAAACCATATTTAAAAGCATTTTCCAAGAAGTTTACCAAGATTAATGGGGCGATTTTCAAACCTTTGGGATTGCCCGTTTCGGTATAACTAAAATCCAAAGACTCATCAGTTCGTATCAGTTGCAGGGCAATATAATCCTTCAGGTATTGTATTTCCTTTTCCAATGCTACCAATTCTGCTCCGCTTTCTTGCACCACGTATCTCATTACATTAGATAATTTTAGGATTCCGTTGGGAGCGTCATCGGATTTTAACAAAGTTAAAGAATAGATAGAATTGAGGATATTGAACAGAAAATGAGGTTGAAGTTGGTATTTTAGGTTTAGCAGTTCTGCTTTGGCTTTTGCTTTTTCCAACTCCTCTTGCTCTATGGATTTGAACCAAAAAAACGATGACAAAAATGAAAATAAAAATGGCAAAAATGCACGAACAACCGATAACCAAAATTCTTTGGATTCATCTTCTACTTCAGGTTTTTGTAGTCCAATATTTGGTTTGTGATTTGTGGTAAAATCGCCTATGAGAATTTGTGGTAAAATCGCGACTAATAAAAAACATAAAATAACGAAAAAACCATAACCAAAATATTTTTTTTGATTAAAGAAACGAGGAATTAAAACTAAAAAATTGAAGTAAAAAAAGGTAATCAACAGGCACATTTGCAACATTTCTTTCCGAAACATCGGGACGTGAAACATCGTAAAACGAGCATCCAAATCGGGAGAAGACAGAATCGGAATCAGTAAAAATATAATGACTAAAAGGATGTGAATATAGATTTTTTTTACTTTCATAAATAGATGTAAATTGGTTCAGCGAATTTAGGCTTTTTATTTTTTTTAAACCAAAACAACCGCAGAATATTCTACGGTTGCCTTTTATTTGGTATTTTATAAGATTATTTCACAAAACCTTTGTCTTTCAATAGAGGTGTTATTTCTGGGTCTTTACCTGTGAAATCTCTAAACGCTTGGCTCAAATCCACCGAATTTCCAACGGATAAAATATACTTGCGGAAACGGTCGCCGTTTTCTCTCGTCATTCCTCCATTTTTCTCAATATAATCCCAAGCAGCAGAATTAAGAACATCGGACCACATATAAGCATAATAGCCCGAAGAATAACCGCCTCCCCAAATGTGTGCAAAATATGGCGAATGGTATCTCGGTGGAACTTCGCTTAGTGTAAATCCAAATTTATTCAACGTGTTTTTCTCGAATTCCAAAGTTGGCTTCAGTTGGCTTTCATCGGTTACGGAATGCCAAGCCATATCTATTGTAGCGGCAGAAACCAATTCGGTAGTAGAATAACCTTGGTTAAAAGTTCCTGCTTTTTTTATCTTATCTACTAAGGATTGTGGCATTGGTTTTTTGGTTTCGTAGTGCAGAGCATAGTTTTTCAAAACAGTTGGTTCTAATGCAAAAAACTCGTTGATTTGCGATGGGAATTCCACAAAATCCCTTGGTGTTGCAGTTCCCGATAGCGTTACATATTTTTGGTCTGCAAATAAACCGTGTAGCGTGTGACCAAACTCGTGGAACATTGTTGTAACATCATCATAAGAAATTAATGATGGTTTGCCTTCCGTTGGTTTTTGGTAATTAAAGACGTTTACGATAACAGGTTTTTGGTTTAGGGAATGCGATTGGCTTACGAAATTGCTCATCCAAGCACCACCATTTTTATTATCTCTGGCGTAGAAATCCAAATAATACAAAGCCATAGATTTGCCATCTCTATCGAAAACCTCGTAGACAATTACATCTTCTTGATAAACAGGTAAATCGGTTCTTTTCTTAAACGTAATTCCGTAGAATTTTTCCGCCGCAAAGAACACGCCTTTTTCTAAAACTGTTGTAACTTCAAAATAAGGTTTTATTTCGTTTTCATCCAAATCGTATTTCGCTTTACGCACTTGTTCTGCATAGAAATTCCAATCCCAAGGAGCGAGTTGAAAACCACCATTTTGCGAATCTATTAATTTTTGTATTTCCTCTTTCTCTCGTTTCGCAGTTTCTACCGCAGGTTTTGCTAATTGGTAAAGCAAGTCCATCGCTTTGTCCGGAGATTTTGCAACTTGGTCTTGCAGTTTCCATTCCGAGAAAGATTTTTTGCCTAATAGTTGTGCTTTTTGCAATCTAAGTCTTGCTTGTTTTTCCAAGATTTCTCTCGTATCTGCGGCATCGCTTTTTTCTGCTCTGTACCAAGATGCTTTAAAAAGTTTTTCTCTCGTTGCTCTATTTTTCAAGTTTTGAAGAAGAGGCTGTTGCGTAGTATTTAGTAACGTAAGTAGATATTTGCCTTCTTGTCCTGCGGATTTTGCGGCATTTGCAGCAATCGCAATTTCATCAGCAGACAGGCCATCTAATTCCTTGACATCGGAAATGAGTACTGCACCGTTTTTTCTGGCTTCCAACAATCGGTTAGAAAACTGTGTGGAAAGCGTTGCCAAATCGGCATTTATTTTCTTTAATTCTTGTTTTTTAGCATCGGAAAGTCCAGCACCTGCAATCTCGAATTTTTGAATGTAGTATTCTGTTAGTTTTTTACTTTCGGCATCCAAATCGTTTGTGTTTACGGCTTTTAGCCTTTTGTAGAGTTTTTCATTCAAAAGAATTTTATCGCTCTGTGCGGAGAAAATCGGGGCATATTCTTCTTTCAGTTTTTGCAAAGTCGGGTTCGTATTAGACCCCGAAAGGTTATAAAAGATTTTCTGTGCTCTACCCAAAACCACACCGCTGTTTTCCAATGCCAAAACGGTGTTTTCAAACGTTGGAGTATCGGGGTTGTTAGCAATATTTTCTACTTCTGCGGATTGCACTTTTAGTCCGTATTCAAATGCGGGTTTGTAGTGTTCGTCTTTTATTTTATCAAATTCCGGAGTTTGGTATTGCAACGGACTTTTTTGCATAAAAGGATTGCCAGCAAGCGAAGCGTCTGCAACAGGAATGGTTTGCATAGTTTTTTGTTCCGTATTTTTCATAGTTGTACAAGCTGTGGTAACTGCCAATGATGAAAATAATATGGCAGATGTAATATTCTTCATAGTTAAGTTGTTATATTAATATATAAGGATTCTCAAAGATACTATTTTTTTATTTAATGTAATGATGGGAAAATGTAACAGTTTAACAATTTAGCAATGTAACAATTTAGCAGTGTGAAAATGTAGCAATCTAACTATTTAACAATTTCAATGTAACAATTTGATGGTGTGGGTTGTCTAATTAATATAAAGGTATTGTAACCTGAAAAACTGAATCCTTAGATTTAATTAAAATAATAACTCAAAAAACAATGTATTTTCTTAATATTTTAAAATCATAATCTCTTAATTTTTTACTATGAAAACAATTATTTTCTCTTCAGCAATTGCCCTTTATTTATTTTCTTGTACGGCAAAAGAGTCTAACCAAAATTTGGATTTCTCATTCTATTCTACCGAAAAATCGCTGAGCAATACTACGCAAAAAGAATATCGATTTGATTTTGATGCGATAAAGGTTTCAACTTCCATTAATGCAGAAGTCGTAAAATCGGATACGGAAAAAGTGGTGATTTATGCTCCCGAAAATATTATTGATGATGTATTGGTCGAGAATAAAAATGGTACGCTTCATATCCGTTTCAAACCAGGATTCAGTATAAAGAATTGGAAAAACGTAAAGGCTAAAATCTTTGCTAAAAATTTCTCGGAAATAGAAGCCAGTTCTTCCGCAGATATTATTTTGAAGGATAAATTTGTGCAAGAAAAAATGTCCGTAAAAACATCCAGTTCGGGGAGTATATCTGGAGATTTAGAAGCCAATCAGCTAAGTATAAAAGCCAGTAGTAGTGGCGATTTTTCGGGAAATATTTGGGCGATAAATCTTAGTGCAGCAACATCTTCTTCGGCGGCTATTCGTTTGAAGGGAAAAGCGAAAAATGCATCGCTCAGTGCATCTTCTTCGGGAGATATTAAAGCCCGTGAACTTCGAGTGGAAAATGCTACGCTAAGTGCGAGCAGTTCGGGAGATATTGTGGTTTCGGTTTCTGAAAATGCAGTTGCAAACGCCAGTTCTAGTAGCGATATTTTGATATACAAAATCGGAAATCCATCTATATCCAAATCCACAGGAAGTAGTGGCACTGTAACCGTGAAATAAAAGTGATTTGAAAGTTAAATAGTTAGAAATTACGCTTTCTAACTATTTAACTTTTCAACTATTTGAAAACGTCTTCTAACTTTATTTTCAGTTCAGGGAAAATGTATGGTGAGATTTCTCCATCGGTGTAGATGCCTTTTAGTTCAAATTTCCCATTTATCAATGCGAACTTTTGTATGTATTCGTATTCTGGGCTTACAATCCAGTATTCCAAAACGCCGTTTTCTTCGTAAAGGTCGTATTTTATATTCATTTCTTTTTTAGAATTTCCTGGAGAAAGGATTTCTATAATAAGGTCAGGAGCTCCCACGCAACCTTTGTCGTCCAGTTTTTCGGGATTGCAAATCACACACAAATCGGGTTGAACAACCGTTGTTACTTCGTTATTCTTTTTATCTTTTGTCGTTAAACGCACATCAAACGGAGCAGAATATAATTTGCAAGGTCTATTAAGAAAATAATTTCCAACAAAAATATGTAATCTGCCCGAAATATCTTGGTGTTTTCTAGATGGAGCAGGACTCATTTTAAATATTCTCCCTTTGATGAGCTCTAACCGCTCTTGGAATTTCCAAAGCAAATAATCGGCGTAAGTGTATCGTCCGTTTATGTCTAAATCATTTATATTCAATACTTCTGGCATAATTTTGTAATTTTAATGTTTTACAAATATACTCATTTTTCATAATTAATAAACCAACTTGAAGGACTTTCTATGATGCGGTGTCGGGCCATATTTTCGGAGAGCTTCTTGATGGATTTTCGTGGCATAGCCCATATTTTTGTTCCAACCATATTCTGGGAATTCCTCGTGAAGATTTATCATCAGATTATCCCGATAATTTTTTGCCAGTATAGAAGCTGCAGCGATAGACAAAACTTTGGAATCTCCTTTTATAATACATTGGTGCGGGATAAAATTATAAGGATGAAACCTGTTACCATCTACCAAAATAAGTTCAGGTCGAGTTTTTAGTTGGTCTAATGCTAAGTGCATAGCATGGATGCTCGCATTCAATATATTGTGTTCGTCTATAAAAGAGGGAGGAAGTTCTGCAATCGCAAATTCTTTTACATTATCTTTTATATAAGAATCTAATGTATTTCGCGTCTTAAAATTTAATTTTTTGGAATCATTGATGAGATTTTGACTGAAATTTTCGTCTAAAATTACCGTA
>JAUNTR010000133.1:0-3577 GCA_030538575.1 Cruoricaptor ignavus
ATGGAGATGGTATAAACGATGTTTGGCAAGTGAAAAACCTCGATAAAATGGAGCAGGTGGAACTTGTGATTTCGGATAGATTTGGTAGGAAAGTATTTGCTTCTACCGATAAAGACAATTTGGTTTGGAACGGAAAAATCAACGGAAGAGAATTGCCAACGGCAACCTATTGGTATATTGTGAAATGGTATGATCCAGCTCGGAGAATCAACGAAATTCGGCAAGGTTGGGTTCTGCTGAAAAATAGAAATTAAGATTGTAATATACCAAAAAGCATTCCATCTTTCGGAAAGCTTTTTCTATTATTTTTTGAAATCCAAATTATACATTACATTGCTATAATTGTCCAAACTTGCTTTTAGCGAGCCTACGGCAAGTTCGGCTTTTAGTAAAATGGGAATGTGGTTTTTATCATTGCTTACCCACATTGTTACGCCTTCTTTTGCTTTAAAAACTCTGCCACTCATTACCATTGGTTTTATTTTCAAACAACTAATGGTTCCAAATTTGGTTTTCAAATCTTCTACACCATCTACTTTTAATTGAAAAGAGAACATTTCATCATCTATCCAAACATCCAATTTATGAGTTTTGCCAACTTTCAAATCCACATCATTTAAACTTCGCAGATAATAAAATGCCGACAACATATCTTGTACACCTTTTACCGAGTTCATTTGTCGAGAACCATTTTTAGGATTTTTTTTATCCGTTAAAATCAATGTATTATTTTGGTGATTAAAGGTAGTTTGGTAATGTTGGCTATAACCGCCTTCTTTCACGTTTCGTACATAGAAGCTTGGCAAACCGGTATTTAGGTTAATATAACTTTCGTAGTAATCATCTACTTTGAAGAATGCACGAACCGCACCTGTGGAACGACCTTCACCTTTTACATAAAGATGAGGTTCGCCTTTGTAGTTGGTTTTCAGTGTTGTAAGTTTTGCCGTACCAGCATTCAACAGACCGTAATGAATCCTGTAACTAAGGACTTCTCCCGATTTTATATTGCTTAATTGGGCAAAGCTAAAACCGAAAAATAATATCGTAATGATGCTAAAAATCTTTTTCATATCTGTATTTTTACAAAAACATTGCCAAATTTCTGATATTTAATTGAAATAGCCTAATAAAAGTACTGTTAAATATACTTAATGAAGTTTATAATAAATTGGTTGCAATTTATATTTTAGAAATATTTCATTAGTGTTTAGTTTTGCTTTCGCTATTAAAATCATTACTTTTGTAAAATGTCTGTCATTACATTAACCTCAGATTTCGGATTGGTAGATTATCGTGTTGCCGCAACGAAAGGGAATATACTTTCGCTGAAGCAAGATGCGACTATTGTAGATATTTCTCACGAGATAGAAGCCTATAATCTAATGCAAACCGCCTATATTGTTCGCAATGCTTACAAGCACTTTCCCGAGGGCAGTGTTCATATTATTTCCGTTGATAGTTTTCATCGGAAAGAGGTAAAATCTGTACTTTACAAAGCAGACGGGCATTATTTCATAGCCGCTGATAACGGTGTGCTTAGCCTTATTTTTTATGACATCAATCCAGAATATGTTTACGAAATTACGCTTAATAATCGTTTTGATGATGAAGTGATTTCTACCACCAATGATATTTTTGTACCATCTGCTGTACATTTAATTAATGGAGGTTTACCCGAAATTATTGGCAGACCTTATCACGAGGCGAAAGAAATTTCTTTTCCCAGAGCGGTATATGCCGAAAACGAATCTCATCCTATGATTGTGGGACAAGTGATGTACATAGATAATTATGGAAATTTGGTGTCTAATATTCACAAAAATTTATTTTATAAAAGCAAGGTTGCTTATGAGAAATTTCGGATAAAATTTCGGAACTTAGCATTGTCCAATGTCTATAACAAACATACCGATTTTGTAAACGATTGGGATAAGGAACGAGAGTATCATGGCAAAGCTGTGGCGGTTTTCAACGAAGCCGATTTGTTGGAACTCTGCATTTACAAAGGACAAAAAAACAATGGTGCTAAAACACTTTTCGGGTTAAATGTCGGGGAAAGTATTTATATCGAATTTTCAAAAGAATGATATTTTTATTAAATTTTTTATAATTACATATTATGTTATACAACGTTCTAAAAGCAGTTCATATTATTTTTATGGTAAGCTATTTTGCAGGGATTTTTTACCTTGTAAGGCTTTTTGTTTACTATAAAGATACCGATGTTTTTCAAGAAGAAAAGAAAAAAATCCTGCGAGAACAATACGTTTTTATGGCAAGACGATTGTGGAATATCATTACAGTTCCTGCGTTTGTAATTATGTTGGTTAGCGGGCTTTCGTTGATTTACATTAATACTGGACTGATGAAATCGCCTTGGTTTCATCTGAAATTAACGATGCTTTTGGGGTTATTTGTCTATCATTTTTGGTGCTGGAAAAAAGTTTTAATGATAAAAAATCTGCACGGCGAAACCCTAAATACAGCTAATATAAAACTAAGACAAGCCAACGAAATTGCCACATTTTTGCTTTTTTTAATTGTTTTTACCGTTGTTTTAAAACATATGGTTTTGGTATATTGGTGGCAATTAATTGTAGGATTTATCGTTTTAGTAATTGTAATAATGCTGATTGTGAAACTCGTAAACAAAGGCAAGAAATAATTTAATTTTATCCGATTCAAATAGATTAGTTTCAAGTTTTTTATTAGTAAAATAAAATTCCCAAATTGGGAAAAAGTATTATCTTTGCCTAAAATTATCATGTGAGAGTTATAGCAAAAAAAATATTGCGAGAATTTTGGGAGAAGCATTCCGATTGCGAACAGCAACTAAAATCTTGGTACAAAGAAGTAAGCAAAACAAAATGGAGTAGCCCGAACGAAATTAAAAAGGAATATCCAAGTGCAAGTATTTTGAATGATAATAGAATTTGTTTTAATATAAAAGGAAATAATTATAGACTTATTGTTAAAGTAAATTACGATTATCAAATAATTTTAGTGAGATTTATAGGAACTCATAGTGAATATGATAAAATTGATGCAAATAAAATTTAGATAAAAAAATGAAAATTAAACCGATAAAATCAGAAGAAGATTACAACCGAGCAATAGAGCGACTTGAAGCGATTTTCGATGCGAAAAAAGGAACGAAAGAAGGAGATGAATTAGAAATTTTAGGAATATTAATTGAAAAATACGAAGAAGAACATTTTCCTATTGATTTGCCAGATCCTATTGAAGCCATCAAATTCCGAATGGAACAATTGAATTATTCACAAAATGACCTCGCAAATATTATAGGATTGAAAAGCAGAGCCAGTGAAATCCTAAATAGAAAGCGAAAACTATCTTTGGAAATGATAAGAAATTTGCACGATCGTTTGAAAATTCCTACCGAAGTTTTAATTCAAACTTATTAAGTGTTAAAATTAATATAGAAATATTAGCAATAGTAAAATAAATAAATTACTAAAAATGGTAGCAATTTTAAAAAAAGAACTTTGGAACTATTTTGGAAATTGGAGTGCTTGGCTCATCATTGCCGCATTCAGTTTGGTAAGTGCATTGT
>JAUNTR010000133.1:3677-5966 GCA_030538575.1 Cruoricaptor ignavus
GGAAATTGGAGTGCTTGGCTCATCATTGCCGCATTCAGTTTGGTAAGTGCATTGTTCTTATTTTTTTTCGATAACGATTCCAATATCTTTGAAATAGGATTGGCAACTTTGCAGAGTTTTTTTGCTCTAAGTCCTTGGTTATTAATGTTTATAATTCCCGCAATATCTATGAGAACCTTTGCCGAAGAGCAACAAAATGGTACTTTGCAATGGCTTTTTTCTCAGCCTGTTAAAGTCTCAGAATTGGTTTTTGGTAAGTTTTTTTCTGTATTAGCAATTGGGATTTTATGCCTTATTCCATCTTTGGTTTACCTGTACAGTTTGTCGGTTTTGGGCGTTCCTTCGGGGAATATAGATTTTGCAGCGACTTTCGGCAGTTATATAGGATTGGTCTTGCTTTTAGGGGCGTTTTCCGCCATTGGTGTTTTAGCTTCCACTTTGTCTTCCAACCAAATTATGGCTTATCTTTTGGGCGTTTTTCTATGCTTTTTTATGTTTTTCGGTATCGAGCAATTGGCGAGTTATAAACTTCTTGGCGGAGCAGATTATTGGTTATCATCATTGGGTTTTTACCGACATTTTACGGCATTTAGCAGAGGTTTGGTAGATACGGCAGATTTATGCTACTTCCTTTTAGTTATCGGTATTTGTCTATTTTTAGCCACATATTTTGTAGAAAAGAAAAAGTGATTTTTTTAGATTTAAAAAATAAATAAAATTTGATTAAGGTCATCCATTTGCTTTAATTTTAATAGAAATGAAAAAACAAAACATCATATACATTGCGTTGGGAATTCTCTTATTATTCGGGACTTTTGGGCTGTTTTCCAAACGTTTTGATTTAACGGCAGAACAACGCTATACGCTTTCCGAACCTACAATCAAAATCCTGAAATCCATACAAAAACCTTTGTTGGTAGAGGTTTATTTAGATGGCGATTTCCCTGCGGATTTCAAACAATTGCAGAAAGAAACTGAGTTTATGCTTGGTGAATTTAGAAAAATAAATCCTAAGATAGATTATAAATTCATCGACCCGATAAAAACCAAAATGTCCCAAGATACGCTGATGGCAATGGGAATGGAACCTTCGGTTTTACCCGATATGAAGGATGGGAAAATGCAACAAATTGTGGTGTTTCCTTATGCGGTTCTGAAATATGATGGCTACGGCACTTCTCTGCCACTTATCGTTTCGCAGAGCGGGATAGATCGATTGCAACAGATGAATAAATCTGTGGAAAATTTGGAATATAATTTGGCATCAAACATCAAATCCATTATCACTGATGAACGCAAAAATATTGGGATTTTGGTGAACCAAGATGAATTGAGACCCGATGAATTTCAAGGTTTTATGCAAATGGCTTTGGAGAATTACAACGCAGGTCCTGTAATCCCCGAACAATCGGGAGAATTGAGTTTGCAAGATGTTCCCAAACTGAAAAAATACGATGCTTTGGTAATTGCCAAACCAAGAAAACCATTTACCGATAACGAGAAAGTAATCCTCGACCAATACATCATGAATGGCGGAAAAACCCTTTGGATGCTGGATGCCGTAAATGCGGAAATGGACACGCTTTTCCATGCCAAAAAAATAATGGCTTATCCTATGGATTTGAATTTAACAGATTTTTTCTTTAATTACGGAATTCGCATTAATTCTGGTTTAGTAAAGGATTTTAAAAAATCGGCATTGATAAGATTAGCAACAGGAGAAGTCGCAGGAAATCCGCAATATACCAGTTTTCTTTGGCCTTATTTTCCATTGGGAATTTCGGAAAATAATAACCCGATAACCAAGAATATTAATCCTGTGAAATTAGAATTCCCAACCTCTATCGATACGCTGAAAAGACCTGGAATAAAAACCAATATTCTATTTGAAAGCAGCGATCGAACTTCGATAAAACAAGTACCAAATTATATCTCGCTTTCGGAAATTGTGCGTACAGATTCTTTAGCAGAAAACGAAAAACCAACGACGCCTAAAATTTTCGCAGTTTCTTTGGAAGGGCAATTTCCATCCGCTTATGCTACGAGAAGCGAACGGAATAATTTTCCTTATTTTAAAGCGAAAAGTTCTGATAATAAGATGATTGTAATTGCTGATGGAGATGTTGCAAGAAACCAAATCCTAAAAGGAGAGCCTTTGCCTTTGGGTGTCGATTTGCTTACGAACCAACAATATGGGAATGAGCAGTTTCTTCGCAATGCTTTGGATTTTCTTTTAGATGACAGCAATCTAATGGCAATCCGAAACCGAAATATAGAAGCCCGCCTTCT
>JAUNTR010000134.1 GCA_030538575.1 Cruoricaptor ignavus
TTGCACCCAGATTTCTATCCATAAACTCGTGGTGTGCTCTGCCTCCGTTTAGGTCTGCTAGGCGGAGACCGTTATTATAAGTTACAGTTTCTACGGTTGGGTCATCGGTAATCCAAATATGCCAACTCCAAAATATTTCATTATTTATTTTGTAAGAAACCAAAGCGTTGCCTTTACCTTTGGCACGGTTTACTTCTACTTTTATCTTGGCGTTGCTTCCGCTACCTTCCAAAGTAAGACTGCGGATAAGCCCGGGAACATCTTCCCAAACCAAACCTACGGCTTCCGCTCCAGTGGGCAATACGGTTGGTTGGTTATTAGTTCTCAGATACTCTTGCTGTTGCCAAGCATCATAGGCTTTCTGTACTGGGATTTTCAATCCTTTCACACCTTCGGGTTTATTTACATCGAAGATATAGGAATTGGGTGCTCTGAGGTGAGATTGTGCATTTAGATTAAAACTTAAACCTAATGCGAGTGCTGAAATTAGAATGTATTTTTTCTTCATAATGGTAAATATTTGTTGTTTTTTATACTTGTATTGAGAACTTAGCAAAGCCGATGGTCTTAATTTTCATGGGTATTTGTTTTAATAAATTGTGGGGTTTCATAATTATAATATTTTAGTCAAAAATAATTTGGTTTTCTGGCTTCTGCACAATAAAACAAGGTAACGGCAGCAGAAAATGAGAATGTGGTTTTCCGAGCGATGAAAACAGTGCGATAGGCAGTTGTAATTACTTTATATAAAAAACTCTAACAAAAGACCATTGCCTAAAAAACTATTACCTTTACCTTTATAAATTTGGGACTGGTTTGGGATTAAGATATTTTTGACAATCAGAAAAAAATAAATATCTGTATATGAAAAAAATAAAAAAAATTGTCAAGAGTTTTATTTTGAGGAAGATGGATAAGATAAAAAACCTTATTTTTAGACAAAATATCATTTAATTCCCGTTTTTATTATGACGAGCATCAAGGCAATATTAATAGACGATGAGCCGCTGAACCTGAAAAACCTGGATTTGCTGTTGAAAGAATACGCTCCTGAAACACAGGTTTTGGCTACATTTCAAAGTGCCGATGAAGCCATAGGTTTTCTGAAGAGCAACGATATTGATTTGGTTTTTCTGGATATAAAAATGCCCAGAAAAGATGGTTTTGAATTTTTAGAATACTTTCCGAAGCGTAATTTTGAGGTCATATTCGTTACGGCATATGATGAGTTTGCACTAAAAGCTATAAAAGAATCTGCGGTGGACTACCTACTAAAACCGATATTGATTGCCGAGCTGAAAACTGCTGTAAAAAAAGCAAAAGAAAAAATAGAACAAAAGAAGAGCAACCAAAAAATCTGCTTGAGCTATAGTGGTGGCAAAGTATTCGTATCGCTGGAAGAGATTGTCTGCATACAAGGCATAGACAATATTTCTAAAGTATTTCTGAAAAATGGAAAAACAGTAATCCTATCCAAAACACTAAAATCTTTCGAAAGTCTATTGGGGAATTTATTTTTCCGGGTACATAAATCTTTTATCATCAATCTATCCGAAATAAAGAAATGGTCTTCGACAAATACCAATACTTTGGAACTGAGTAATTCCCAGAAAATTCCCGTGTCGCGCAGGAACCTTCGAGAACTGAGAACTAAATTGGAAATTTAATCACAAAAAAATAATTTATTTATTGATTTTTAGGAAGTTACAAACGATTTTATTCACTATGCTTTGCGTGTATTTTTATACGCAACAGCAGTTTTATTTCCGAAAATTCACCACAGAAGACGGCTTGCCAAACAATACGGTTTTTGATATAAAAGAAGACCATAGCGGCAATATGATTATTGGAACAGATAATGGGCTTTCCGTTTTCAATGGTAATACTTTTAAAAATTATACGATAAAAGACGGGCTGTACAACCCGTACATCACAGCGGTCCACGTTTCCCAAAATGGCGATATTTTCCTAAATTGCTACAACGGTGCAGTACAGAAATTCGATGGTAAAACCTTTACAAACACTGGTATATCTATGCCTTTCGAGCTGGAAGTTTCTACTGACAATTCCAAGGTTTTTGTTTTGCAAAGATTTCGTGCCTACATTAATTCCATTTCCAAAAAAGGATTTCTGAAAAGTTCAAATAATATTTTTTTGCTATCTAAAAACCAAATTGCCAAGCTATTATATGAAAATAAAACATATAGGGATACAAAAATCGACCCTTTTTACCTGCAAAATAACCAGCTTATTCTCGTGGAAAACGGAAAGGCAAAATACCAAAACAGAACTGCTACCATCCCTAAAACCAACCGCCATATTTTAGAAATTATTTTTCGGAAAAATGATGTGGTTTATTTTACAGATACAGGATTCTTATATTGCGATTTCCACGGAAATATTGCAAAAGAAATTGCCTTGCCAAAATCGTGGTTGGAAATGAATTCCCCTCGCTGTCATATCTTGCTGGATAACCAAGACCAAATCTGGTTCAACCTACAACTCGTAGGTTTGCACAAATTGGAAGAGAAATCCCTCGTAAATTACTCAGGACTTTTGGGACTTCATAAGAACCAAAATATCAACAATCTGTTTTGCGATTCTCGTGGAAGGCTATGGATTCCAACTAATGACAATGGCTTGTATGTAATTTATAATCAAGATATAAGGTTGTTTAATCCTGATTCTGAAGAAGTTAATTTCAATAGTTTTGCCATAGATAGCAACTCGGAGTTATTGGCGGCTTCTCGCAGGAATATTTACCACTTTCGGGACAATACACTATTCCCAATTGAGAATACGGACAAATCCAGTATACTAAGTCTAATCACCGTAAACGGAAAACCTATGGTCACCTCTTCTAATATGGCAGTGATAACCAAAGACAATGTAACTTTTGGAAACCATCTACCTATGGCATACGGCAACAGTATTTTTTACTATAAAAACAGCTTGATTTCCCAAACCAAAGGCAATATACTACACCAGAAAACTTCGAAATCTATAGATTTCACAACAAGCAAAGAGCTATCCACCAGAGTGCAAAATCTTTTCCCTTTCCAGAACGTCCTACTCTACAACAGCGGAAAATACCTCTCGCTTATTGATATAGATTTTTCTAAAGATGGTAATATAAAGACAAAACTAATAAAACCGCCGTTTTTTAAAACCACAGATTTTATTTCCACAGTTATAAAGAAAGATGATAGAACCCTGATTTTTGCGATAGACAGCAAGCTCTACACAATGCGGGATTTCAAAATTACAGATTCCATAAGTTTGGTAAATGGTATGCAGTTCGGATACGTCAATCATATCTATCCAGAAGGAGATGTGCTTTGGCTTTCCACGCAGAAGGGGCTTTTCAAGATAGATGAAAAATTTGGAAATCGGGCTTACAACAAATACAATTTACTCTCTGATAACGAAGTGAATAGCAGTATTGTAAAAGATGGCTTCGTGTTCGTTGCTACCAAAAATGGACTAACCAAAATCCCCTATTCTGAAACGCAAAAAGCTACGGAACGCCCAAAACTCTTCCTCAATTATTATAAAACCGATACCATAAAACCAATTGAGACACAAAAGATAACTTTGGCACCGAACGAAAAAGCTCTGAAAATTTTTCTTGAACTCCAGGACTATAATTCGCTTCAAAATACCATTATACAATACCAGCTAAACCAATCCGATTGGCTAAATACCGATAACCTGTTTTTAGATTTTCCTGCACTTTCTTTCGGAAATCACAGCTTGAAAGTCCGGGCAAAAAACATCAATTCCGATTGGAGTTTCTATACCTTGGACATCATAAAAGAAAAACCTTTTTACCTAAAAACTGCATTTATTATTTTTATAAATATTTTGGCTTTTATATTGATTTACAGTGTTTTGAACCAGATATATCGAAAGAAGAAAAAAGAGCAAAATGAAAAACTGCAAACCGAGAACAGGATATTAGAACTCCGGCAACAGGCACTTTTTGCAATGATGAATCCGCATTTCGTATTCAATGCCCTCAGTTCCATTCAGTATTTTATCAATTCCAACCAAAGGGAATTGGGTAGCGAATATTTGGCAAAATTCTCCAGACTCACTCGGGAAATACTCAATCAGGCAGACGCATCATTCGTTACGCTGTCCTCCGAAACTGGCAGATTGGAAATGTATGTAGAACTGGAACAACTAAGGTTTCAAAACTTTAAATTTCAAATCAATATAAGTGATGAAATTCCTACAGAACAAGTGAAAATACCCAATATGCTATTGCAACCCTTTGTAGAAAATGCTATTTTGCACGGTGTCTCACCCTTGAAAAGTAATGACGGAATCATTGCACTATCCATACATAAAAATGAAGAAAATCTGGTCTTGATAGTTACCGACAATGGTTTCGGAAAAAATGAAAAACAAAAACTGAGTAGTCATACCTCCAAAGGTATAAAGATGATAAAAGAACGGCTACAAGTGATGCAGAAAAACCACCCTTCTAAAACATTTTCTATATCGGACAAGGCTCTATACCCTGATGAAGAACGAAAATGGCATTTGGTAGAAATCATAATTCCGTATGAATTATTATACCTCGCATAATAATGTGTGCTATAAAGTCTTATAATTTAGTATTTTATAAAAACATTAACACTTCACCATTTCACATAATACCAAAAAAGGTGTAATTTTGCACGATTTTATCGTTATATCTTCTATCCCGATTTTTATAATGAAGAAGTAAAATTTTACTTATGCAATATAGATTATTTTTGGCTGTTTTCGTACTGGTTTCTCTTGTTTTTTCTGCACAAGAAAGAGAAAAAGAGATACAAGGTGTTGTGATTAGTAAAGCCAAAACTCAATACAAAAATAAAAAAGAAAATCCTGCTTATGCCATAATGCAAGAGGTTTGGAAGCATAAAAAAAATAACGGATTGCAAAAATTCAATTCTTATAAATATAAGGAATACGAGAAAATAGAGTTTGATGTAGCCAATATAGATAGTGCTTTTATGGATAGAAAAATCTTTAAAAAGATGGATTTTATCTTCAATTATGCCGACTCTGCGGATAATGGCAAACTGGCACTTCCTGTTTTTCTAAATGAAGCGGTTTATCATAACTTTGGGCAAAATGCACCTAATAAAAAACAAAAAAGATTGTTGGTTGCGCAAAAAACATCTGGTTTCCAAGATAACCAAGTTGTAACGCTTGCGGCTAAAAATCTTTATCGGGATATTAATATTTACGACAATATCATCAATTATTTTGATATTGGTTTCCAAAGCCCGGTTTCCAGAGATGGTTTTAGCACCTACGATTACAAACTTATCGATACCGTTTTTGTTAGAGGACAAGAAGTTTTCAAAATCCAATATCAACCACGCAGAACCGATAATTTGGCATTTCAGGGGAATCTGTTTATTTCCGTAGATCATTATTCTGTAGTAAGAGCTACGTTGCGTTCTACAAAAAAAATGAATGTAAATTTTGTAAATGGTATTTTTACGGAATTAGATTACGACAATCCCGATGAGGACACATTTCTTCCTGCAAAAGTGAAAACCAGAATTGATTTTTCGCCATTTTCTAAAAATAAAAAAGCCAAAAGCCTAATCGCAACAAGAACCGTAGATTTCTCGGATTATGAACTGAATCCTCAGTTGAGCGATGCCGATTTCCAAAATAGAGAAAGTGAGCTTACAGCTGAATTTGTGAAAAAAGACGATGCTTTTTGGGAAACTGCAAGGACCGATTCTCTCTCTCAATCGGAAAGAGGAATCTATGAAATGCTCGATAGATTGGAAGATACGCCAAAATTCCAAAGAATTATAAAAGCTACGGAAACACTGGCATCTGGTTACTACAACGTGGGCAAAGCTATAGATATAGGAAGTATATATTCCATCTACGGAAGAAACGATGTAGAGG
>JAUNTR010000135.1 GCA_030538575.1 Cruoricaptor ignavus
CCTCTACATCGTTTCTTCCGTAGATGGAATATATACTTCCTATATCTATAGCTTTCCCCACGTTGTAATAGCCAGACGCCATTGTTTCCGTAGCTTTTACGATTCTTTGGAATTTTGGTGTATCTTCCAATCTATCGAGCATTTCGTAGATTCCTCTTTCCGATTGAGAGAGAGAATCCGTCCTTGCAGTTTCCCAAAAAGCATCATCTTTTTTCACAAACTCTGCTGTAAGTTCACTTTCTCTATTTTGGAAATCGGCATCGCTCAACTGAGGGTTCAGTTCATAATCCGAAAAATCTACGGTTCTTGTTGCGATTAGGCTTTTGGCTTTTTTATTTTTAGAAAATGGCGAAAAATCAATTCTGGTTTTCACTTTTGCAGGAAGAAATGTGTCCTCATCGGGATTGTCGTAATCTAATTCCGTAAAAATACCATTTACAAAATTTACATTCATTTTTTTTGTAGAACGCAACGTAGCTCTTACTACAGAATAATGATCTACGGAAATAAACAGATTCCCCTGAAATGCCAAATTATCGGTTCTGCGTGGTTGATATTGGATTTTGAAAACTTCTTGTCCTCTAACAAAAACGGTATCGATAAGTTTGTAATCGTAGGTGCTAAAACCATCTCTGGAAACCGGGCTTTGGAAACCAATATCAAAATAATTGATGATATTGTCGTAAATATTAATATCCCGATAAAGATTTTTAGCCGCAAGCGTTACAACTTGGTTATCTTGGAAACCAGATGTTTTTTGCGCAACCAACAATCTTTTTTGTTTTTTATTAGGTGCATTTTGCCCAAAGTTATGATAAACCGCTTCATTTAGAAAAACAGGAAGTGCCAGTTTGCCATTATCCGCAGAGTCGGCATAATTGAAGATAAAATCCATCTTTTTAAAGATTTTTCTATCCATAAAAGCACTATCTATATTGGCTACATCAAACTCTATTTTCTCGTATTCCTTATATTTATAAGAATTGAATTTTTGCAATCCGTTATTTTTTTTATGCTTCCAAACCTCTTGCATTATGGCATAAGCAGGATTTTCTTTTTTATTTTTGTATTGAGTTTTGGCTTTACTAATCACAACACCTTGTATCTCTTTTTCTCTTTCTTGTGCAGAAAAAACAAGAGAAACCAGTACGAAAACAGCCAAAAATAATCTATATTGCATAAGTAAAATTTTACTTCTTCATTATAAAAATCGGGATAGAAGATATAACGATAAAATCGTGCAAAATTACACCTTTTTTGGTATTATGTGAAATGGTGAAGTGTTAATGTTTTTATAAAATACTAAATTATAAGACTTTATAGCACACATTATTATGCGAGGTATAATAATTCATACGGAATTATGATTTCTACCAAATGCCATTTTCGTTCTTCATCAGGGTATAGAGCCTTGTCCGATATAGAAAATGTTTTAGAAGGGTGGTTTTTCTGCATCACTTGTAGCCGTTCTTTTATCATCTTTATACCTTTGGAGGTATGACTACTCAGTTTTTGTTTTTCATTTTTTCCGAAACCATTGTCGGTAACTATCAAGACCAGATTTTCTTCATTTTTATGTATGGATAGTGCAATGATTCCGTCATTACTTTTCAAGGGTGAGACACCGTGCAAAATAGCATTTTCTACAAAGGGTTGCAATAGCATATTGGGTATTTTCACTTGTTCTGTAGGAATTTCATCACTTATATTGATTTGAAATTTAAAGTTTTGAAACCTTAGTTGTTCCAGTTCTACATACATTTCCAATCTGCCAGTTTCGGAGGACAGCGTAACGAATGATGCGTCTGCCTGATTGAGTATTTCCCGAGTGAGTCTGGAGAATTTTGCCAAATATTCGCTACCCAATTCCCTTTGGTTGGAATTGATAAAATACTGAATGGAACTGAGGGCATTGAATACGAAATGCGGATTCATCATTGCAAAAAGTGCCTGTTGCCGGAGTTCTAATATCCTGTTCTCGGTTTGCAGTTTTTCATTTTGCTCTTTTTTCTTCTTTCGATATATCTGGTTCAAAACACTGTAAATCAATATAAAAGCCAAAATATTTATAAAAATAATAAATGCAGTTTTTAGGTAAAAAGGTTTTTCTTTTATGATGTCCAAGGTATAGAAACTCCAATCGGAATTGATGTTTTTTGCCCGGACTTTCAAGCTGTGATTTCCGAAAGAAAGTGCAGGAAAATCTAAAAACAGGTTATCGGTATTTAGCCAATCGGATTGGTTTAGCTGGTATTGTATAATGGTATTTTGAAGCGAATTATAGTCCTGGAGTTCAAGAAAAATTTTCAGAGCTTTTTCGTTCGGTGCCAAAGTTATCTTTTGTGTCTCAATTGGTTTTATGGTATCGGTTTTATAATAATTGAGGAAGAGTTTTGGGCGTTCCGTAGCTTTTTGCGTTTCAGAATAGGGGATTTTGGTTAGTCCATTTTTGGTAGCAACGAACACGAAGCCATCTTTTACAATACTGCTATTCACTTCGTTATCAGAGAGTAAATTGTATTTGTTGTAAGCCCGATTTCCAAATTTTTCATCTATCTTGAAAAGCCCCTTCTGCGTGGAAAGCCAAAGCACATCTCCTTCTGGATAGATATGATTGACGTATCCGAACTGCATACCATTTACCAAACTTATGGAATCTGTAATTTTGAAATCCCGCATTGTGTAGAGCTTGCTGTCTATCGCAAAAATCAGGGTTCTATCATCTTTCTTTATAACTGTGGAAATAAAATCTGTGGTTTTAAAAAACGGCGGTTTTATTAGTTTTGTCTTTATATTACCATCTTTAGAAAAATCTATATCAATAAGCGAGAGGTATTTTCCGCTGTTGTAGAGTAGGACGTTCTGGAAAGGGAAAAGATTTTGCACTCTGGTGGATAGCTCTTTGCTTGTTGTGAAATCTATAGATTTCGAAGTTTTCTGGTGTAGTATATTGCCTTTGGTTTGGGAAATCAAGCTGTTTTTATAGTAAAAAATACTGTTGCCGTATGCCATAGGTAGATGGTTTCCAAAAGTTACATTGTCTTTGGTTATCACTGCCATATTAGAAGAGGTGACCATAGGTTTTCCGTTTACGGTGATTAGACTTAGTATACTGGATTTGTCCGTATTCTCAATTGGGAATAGTGTATTGTCCCGAAAGTGGTAAATATTCCTGCGAGAAGCCGCCAATAACTCCGAGTTGCTATCTATGGCAAAACTATTGAAATTAACTTCTTCAGAATCAGGATTAAACAACCTTATATCTTGATTATAAATTACATACAAGCCATTGTCATTAGTTGGAATCCATAGCCTTCCACGAGAATCGCAAAACAGATTGTTGATATTTTGGTTCTTATGAAGTCCCAAAAGTCCTGAGTAATTTACGAGGGATTTCTCTTCCAATTTGTGCAAACCTACGAGTTGTAGGTTGAACCAGATTTGGTCTTGGTTATCCAGCAAGATATGACAGCGAGGGGAATTCATTTCCAACCACGATTTTGGCAAGGCAATTTCTTTTGCAATATTTCCGTGGAAATCGCAATATAAGAATCCTGTATCTGTAAAATAAACCACATCATTTTTCCGAAAAATAATTTCTAAAATATGGCGGTTGGTTTTAGGGATGGTAGCAGTTCTGTTTTGGTATTTTGCCTTTCCGTTTTCCACGAGAATAAGCTGGTTATTTTGCAGGTAAAAAGGGTCGATTTTTGTATCCCTATATGTTTTATTTTCATATAATAGCTTGGCAATTTGGTTTTTAGATAGCAAAAAAATATTATTTGAACTTTTCAGAAATCCTTTTTTGGAAATGGAATTAATGTAGGCACGAAATCTTTGCAAAACAAAAACCTTGGAATTGTCAGTAGAAACTTCCAGCTCGAAAGGCATAGATATACCAGTGTTTGTAAAGGTTTTACCATCGAATTTCTGTACTGCACCGTTGTAGCAATTTAGGAAAATATCGCCATTTTGGGAAACGTGGACCGCTGTGATGTACGGGTTGTACAGCCCGTCTTTTATCGTATAATTTTTAAAAGTATTACCATTGAAAACGGAAAGCCCATTATCTGTTCCAATAATCATATTGCCGCTATGGTCTTCTTTTATATCAAAAACCGTATTGTTTGGCAAGCCGTCTTCTGTGGTGAATTTTCGGAAATAAAACTGCTGTTGCGTATAAAAATACACGCAAAGCATAGTGAATAAAATCGTTTGTAACTTCCTAAAAATCAATAAATAAATTATTTTTTTGTGATTAAATTTCCAATTTAGTTCTCAGTTCTCGAAGGTTCCTGCGCGACACGGGAATTTTCTGGGAATTACTCAGTTCCAAAGTATTGGTATTTGTCGAAGACCATTTCTTTATTTCGGATAGATTGATGATAAAAGATTTATGTACCCGGAAAAATAAATTCCCCAATAGACTTTCGAAAGATTTTAGTGTTTTGGATAGGATTACTGTTTTTCCATTTTTCAGAAATACTTTAGAAATATTGTCTATGCCTTGTATGCAGACAATCTCTTCCAGCGATACGAATACTTTGCCACCACTATAGCTCAAGCAGATTTTTTGGTTGCTCTTCTTTTGTTCTATTTTTTCTTTTGCTTTTTTTACAGCAGTTTTCAGCTCGGCAATCAATATCGGTTTTAGTAGGTAGTCCACCGCAGATTCTTTTATAGCTTTTAGTGCAAACTCATCATATGCCGTAACGAATATGACCTCAAAATTACGCTTCGGAAAGTATTCTAAAAATTCAAAACCATCTTTTCTGGGCATTTTTATATCCAGAAAAACCAAATCAATATCGTTGCTCTTCAGAAAACCTATGGCTTCATCGGCACTTTGAAATGTAGCCAAAACCTGTGTTTCAGGAGCGTATTCTTTCAACAGCAAATCCAGGTTTTTCAGGTTCAGCGGCTCATCGTCTATTAATATTGCCTTGATGCTCGTCATAATAAAAACGGGAATTAAATGATATTTTGTCTAAAAATAAGGTTTTTTATCTTATCCATCTTCCTCAAAATAAAACTCTTGACAATTTTTTTTATTTTTTTCATATACAGATATTTATTTTTTTCTGATTGTCAAAAATATCTTAATCCCAAACCAGTCCCAAATTTATAAAGGTAAAGGTAATAGTTTTTTAGGCAATGGTCTTTCGTTAGACTTTTTTATATAAAGTAATTACAACTGCCTATCGCACTGTTTTTATCGCTCAGAAAACCGCATTCTCATTTTCTGTTGCCGTTACCTTGTTTTATTGTGTAGAAGCCAGAAAACCAAATTATTTTTGACTAAAATATAATTATGAAACCCCACAATTTATTAAATACAAATACCCATGAAAATTAAGACTATCGGCTTTGCTAAGCTCCCAGTACAATTATAAAAAACAATAAATATTTACCATTATGAAAAAAAAATATATTCTAATTTCAGCACTCACATTAGGTTTAAGTTTTAATCTAAATGCGCAATCTCATCTCAGAGCACCCAATTCCTATATCTTCGACGTAAATAAACCCGAAGGTGTGAAAGGATTGAAAATTCCAGTACAGAAAGCCTATGACGCTTGGCAACAGCAAGAGTATCTGACAACTAATAACCAACCAACCGTATTGCCCACCGGAGCGGAAGCCGTAGGTTTGGTTTGGGAAGATGTTCCTGGGCTTATCCGCAGTCTTACTTTGGAAGGTAGCGGAAGCAATGCCAAGATAAAAGTAGAAGTAAACCGTGCCAAAGGTAAAGGCAACGCTTTAGTCTCTTACAAAATAAATAATGAAATATTTTGGAGCTGGCATATTTGGATTACCGATGATCCAACCGTAGAAACCATAACTTATAATAACGGTCTCCGCCTAGCGGACCTAAACGGAGGCAGAGCACACCACGAGTTTATGGATAGAAATCTGGGTGCAA
>JAUNTR010000136.1 GCA_030538575.1 Cruoricaptor ignavus
TTCGGTAGAGCGGGCACAGGCTGCTGTCAGGCAGGGCGGAAAATACCGCATCGCAGGGGTGTTTGATTTGGTGCAATCGGAGTGGATTTGGAGATGGAAACCGGAGCTGTTTTTGATATTTCCAAATATCTGACAGATAACGTGTTGGAAACCAAAGATGTGTTTGGTGATTTGACGGATTATAGCAAGGGGCAACAAAATATCATTTCGGATTTTAAACAAACACAAGATGTTGATAATCAATCGTATTATGTGTTTCTAACCGATGCCCGAAGCAGTACGGGACAAGGCGGCTATATGCCGTTGGGCGGGCAGTTTGGGTTTGTGTTTTTCTCTGAAAATGAGGGTATTGGGAGAACGATTGCCCACGAGCTGGGGCACGGGATTTTCAGGCTTCCGCATCCGTTCAAAAAGAAAAGCGATGCAGGGAAAACGCTTTCCGTAATGGATTACGGACAAGGCGAGGCGTTTTTATTCCCCGAATGGCAACAGATTAACGACCCGAAACTGAAAATAGGCGTTTTTCAAGGGCAGGACGAGGGGGAGATTTACTCTTTGAAAAATTCTCCTTTAATGGTTCGGCGTTACATAGAATATTTCCGTTGTGTTTATCGACAAAAAGGTACTATCTATTCAACGCCTGATAAAGTCGATGTTTATGCTGAAGATATTGAAATTGGAGAAAAAAAATACAATAGAATTGAAATAACATTTTTAGGCAAAAATAATCAGGAGTTTAAAAACAGTTTTTCACCGAAAGAGTATCAAAACGACAGTAAAGAAATTGACAATAGTTTCACCAACAGAACTATAGTTACCTTAGGCAAAACGATTCGGTTTACGTTGTATCCTAAAAACAATCTTGATTTGATAGGGTATCTTTATTCAAATGACACGTCGCATACAGAAGCTGTCAGGCGGGATTTTGTGGATTTTGTTACTAAAAAAACGGAAGATGAAGTCGTTGGATATATCAATTCCATAGATATCTGTACACTTTCGGAACTTGATTTTGAACATATCAAACAAGCACTGATAGTATTGGCAAAAAACTCTATCGGTAAAGACAAAACCAAAGCCATTCTAAGGTTGGTAAATTCTATTGCGGAAAAGAATTATCCCGATTTTTTCCATCTGATGGAAGCCAATGACAATCAAATCATTAAGAAACTAATTAACGGGCTTGATGACTCCCTTATCGGAGATGATTATTATACGCAATTTGTTACTGCGGTAGTGCGGATGTTTGTTTCCAACCCGGATACCTGGCTGGGAAAACTTCCCAAAGATGAAGATGCTGTTGCTGAATATTTTACAGATCATTATTTAAGAAAACCCGAAGCCGGTATAACCCATATTGAGGAATTAATCAATGGGAATTCCCACATTATCTGGCAGAGTTTTTACTATGACAAAGAAACGGGAGACATTAACATTCAGCAAAATATAAGTAAAATACAAGCTCTTGGCGGCATCAACGGCAAGGTTGCGTATGCCCCGTCAGGAGCTCCCCAACTGTTAAAAAACACCCGGGTCAGTCCGCTATCGCCTGTTTTGTTTGATTACAGCCGGGGAGAGGTACAGCCCGTAAAAATTCTGTTGGATAATGCGGGGTATAGTAGCGGCGATTTGGTAATTGTTCCTGCGATATTTTTGCAGTTTGGGTATGACAAAATAAAGGCAAACACGATTGAAAAATCAACGTTACTGGCATTAAACGGACTTACGGTCTATACCCAATTACCGGCGGTGGTACAGGGAGCCACGATGAGCAAAAGGCTTTGGGCAGCCGCCGAAGTAGCCGCCGCCGTGGGGGATATTGCCGTAAATACAGCCGGCCTCTCTCCTGAAGTGCAAAAGGTTGTAGATACCTATAATCTGGCAATGGGTATTATTGGAGTTAAAAATGTGGCTGTTGGCGGGTATAAATTTGTTGGCAATTTACCTCAGGCAACTAAAACGCTGTTGCAGGAGAATAAGAGGCTGAGGGATTTATTGGTAGGGCAATATTTGGATTACAGAATTGCGATTACCAAGCTAAAGAATTCTGACAATTGGGGTAATCTTCCGGTAGAAGTAAGGCAAAATATTGCTAAACAAGAAAATGTACTTATTGATATAACTGACGCTAAAAATATTCCTAATGATAATTGGGGGGTACCAGATAATGTTTTTATTAATGGTAAAACAAAACAGGATATTTTAACCATCCCAAAGGGAGAAAGACCTTTGCCCGAAACTTATTTAAGTTCAAGTTATATTCAACAGCATTTAGCAAAGTTTAATGAAGGCGCTGTACGTTTTACTTCTAGAGCGGCATTTAATAAGTATGCAACATTGGGTCCAGATGGAGGGTTCATATTACCTAAAGATTATTTGGATGATATTCTAAAAGAAGCAAATGGTAATTTAGGTATTATTGAGCAAAAATTAGGACTCGAAAAAGGGTATTTAAGTAGTGATGACATTATGATAGTATATATTAAACGACAAAATCTAACTGGATTGAGAATGCCGTCTGGTAACGAGAGTGGAGCAAACCCATTGTGGTTACCAGGAGGTTATACTTCTGGATATATTCCAGAAGCAGTTATGGACTTTTCTACAAAACCAACATTTTTAGAAATTAAATTAAAATAATTATGGAATATGATATAGAACCAGGAAAATATCCTGATAAAAAAATAAATGATAGCGATAGTATATATGTAGGAAATGGTTGGAGTGTAAAAAGAGAAAAGGATAAATATTTCTTAGAATATATTTCCGGAGAAATGCAAGGTAAACTTAAAGTTGTAGAAATATCAGAAGAAGACTTTCTTTTAGCTAAAGAAGGAAATTTTGATTTGTGTGATTTCTCCATTAAATATAATATATATTAGAAGCAATTCCGAATACCTATGGGGAACGAGGGCGGAGCAAATGAATTATGGTTAGCTGGAGGTCTTCTACCCAAAAGATATAAAGAAGCTGTAATTAATAGAATTCCAAAAGGAAAATATTTAGAGACATTAACTGATATATAATGAAAAAGAAATAATTAAAAAAGATTGGGATTATAATTTTTATAATGTTGGAAGTAAATATATTTTATTTGTAGTTTGTGGTAGTGTTGCATTGTTTGAAATTAAAATTAAACTAAATTTATAAAAATCAAAAGTATTTAACGAAAATGGAAATATATATAGACAAATTAGCTAAACAAATTCAATGTTATTCTAGTAGATTTGTCACTAGAAATATAACAGTGGATGAATAATAGGTTTATATTGTCTAAGAATATTTAGATGATATTCTAAAACAAGCAAATGGTGATTTAAATATTATTGAACAAAAATTCGGGTTTGAAATAGGCTATTTAAATAGTGATAATGGTATGATAGTATATATTGAAAAACAAGAAATAATTTGGTTACAAAACTTTGTTACTAAATATTTTCCGAGACCTAAGGTAGATGAAATCATTCGTAAAGTCATACCCGAAGAAGATTTTATTAAATATTATAAAAATGCTAAAAATTCTGAAATGTCTAAAGGAGCTGGATTTGTAACAAAAGCAGAAGATTACGCTATACCAAATTCATCCAATGAATTAATAGAAAGCTTACGATTGGATTATTCTGGAACTAAGTTTTCAAAGGATAAAGGATTTGTTGTAATTGAATATAAAAACCCTTCACCAAATGTAGAGCATCCATTTAATACAAGTCAATCAACCAATAGATTACCTTATACAAACACGGGGATGACAGGCTCAAAGCATAATATTATACCAGAATACCATTCTTCCGATATTGTTAAATTTGATGTAGATGATGTTGTAAGAGTATATGACAAAAATGGAAAAATTATAGAAAGTTACAAAATAGTAGAAGATAATATAACAAAGGAGAAAATATGGAAAAAACAATAGTGTTTACCGGACATAACAGGAATCATATTATTTATAAAGGCAAGAAGTATGACTATAGAAGTTATTCGGGAAGGATATATTGGTATTTTGAAGCGACAAAATTACTTTCAGAGGAAAATTATTATAATGAAATTGTTAATGTTTTAGAGTTTAATAAATATGAAATAAATTACATTTATAATTATAGAGGGAAACGTTTATTTATCCCTGTATCTAAAGAACTGATTGAATACTATATAACTAAAGATGAGTTTGAAAATAATAAGGAAATAATATTATCCAACACTCATTTGAATTATAATGTAGACTCATTTTACGAATTTGACTTACAAGTTGAACTTGAAGGTTTTAAGAGGATACGATTTGGAAGGATTGGAGATTTTGGTACAGATATTTGTATTCCAGCCTCTAACTATTCGTGTGACAATTTGTTATATGATGAACAGCTAAAAGAAAAAATGACGAGTATGTTTGGTAAACCAAAAGTTCATCCTCAAAATGAAGGAGATAAATACGGCCGTTTTAGTAAAGAATATTTTATTCCTAAAGCTCGAATTGCTAAAATAATAGGCATTAAAAAATATAGAGATACATCAACTATTGGTCAGTCAGATGGAGAGCAATTTACAGGAGAAGTAGATGAAATTATTTTGGATTTAAACAATTTTGATGAAAATATTTACAGAATATTTAAAGAACACGGGATGTTAGAAATAGAGGGTTTAGAATAAAAAGAAAAGAAGTTCATTGAAATAAACCAAAGCCGGGATTGGACAATAGTAGAAGCAGCAGGAGTCGTAGGCAATATTGCGATAAATACCCAAACTATTGACCTAAATAGTAATTTAGGTAAAGCAGTTAATACCTATAATCTGGCAATGGGTATTATTGGAGTTAAAAATGTGGCTGTTGGCGGGTATAAATTTGTTGGCAATTTACCTCAGGCAACTAAAACGCTGTTGCAGGAGAATAAGAGGCTGAGGGATTTATTGGTAGGGCAATATTTGGATTACAGAATTGCGATTACCAAGCTAAAGAATTCTGACAATTGGGGTAATCTTCCGGTAGAAGTAAGGCAAAATATTGCTAAACAAGAAAATGTACTTATTGATATAACTGACGCTAAAAATATTCCTAATGATAATTGGGGGGTACCAGATAATGTTTTTATTAATGGTAAAACAAAACAGGATATTTTAACCATCCCAAAGGGAGAAAGACCTTTGCCCGAAACTTATTTGAGTTCAAGTTATATTCAACAGCATTTAGAGAAGTTTAATGATGAAGGTATTGTATCACGAATTGTTTTGAAGAAAGATTTTGATAAATATGGTGTAGGGAAACCAGATGTTGGAAAGACAGAATTTGTAAGTACGAAAACAGAAATCGATGAAATCTTGCAACTTCCAATTTCGGAACAATCTAGGAAATTAGGAATTCCTGTAGAACAACTACAAGGAGGAGAAGTGTTAAGAATTGATTTTAAATTAAGTAGTAAATATAAAGTAGAGATGTCAAGCGGAAATGAGTTTGGCACTAATGAATTGTGGTTGCCTGGTGGAAAATTACCAGGAGGAAATTTAGAGGCAATTATTAGAACAGAAGGAATGATAAAAGATATCGACTATAGAGTTAAAACAATATTTTAATTATGGAAAAAGAATTGCAAAAAAATAATTGGGATTTTACTCTTTATGATGTGGACGGAAAAAAAATTATAAGTGTAGTTTTTTATAATAGTTATGTGGATGTTTCCAGGAGTTTTTTACTGAATAAAGAAGAAGAAAATTACAATTTTGAAGAGTTGAAAAAGTTGTCTGAAAGAATTAGAAAGAATTATGATTTTTTTAAATGTAGAGAGGTTACACCTTCATTGTAAATTTCCGAATGTATCCTGCAGGTACGAGGATCTTACCCGCATCCACTTCAAAAAAATCATATTTTTGTTTAATCTATTTTGCTATCTTTGCCTTGAAACAAAAAATGCTCTTTGACATATCAACACAGGC
>JAUNTR010000137.1 GCA_030538575.1 Cruoricaptor ignavus
AGTTTTTGAAAATCGAATTATCAAAACGGTAATTATATCTTAATGAAGCAATTACAGCTTCCGCCAACGACACATCCATCGGCAAAGCAGGATAGCCAACATCTGTGGCTTTATCGTAGATAACGGAACTTTCCAGCGTTTGCTGTTCATTAATTTTAAAACCAAATGTCCCCGAAAAATTTATTTTTTTGAATTGAGAATAAAGCACTTCTGTATTTCCGCCTGCTTTGTAATTTTCGGCATCTCTCGTCATAAAATTGGTATCGGCAAAAATTTTCTCGTTTCTAAATTTTATTCCTCCACCAAAAATTTCCTGTTGATTTACAGATTCGTATCCCGAGTTCAGACTGAAATCCCATTTCTCCGTACCGAAATTCCCTTTATTTCTATTCAAATCCAACGTTCCGCCAATTGTACTTCCGTGGCAACTGCCCTGCTGTCCCGATGAAACCTCAGCCTCCGAAAGGTTAGAAATTTCCACATAAGACGTTACGGGATCCATTTTGTCTGTACACGCACTGAAAATCCGCATTCCGTCTATCGTTACCACAGTTCGCTCAGTCGCCATATTATTAATGACAGGTTCCCAAGCATACGCCCCTCTTTTTATCATATTGATAGAAGTAGCTTTTTGCAAATATTCGTCTATCGAGCCTAATGGCTTTTCAGCTTGGCTGGAAATAGAATTAGTTCCTATAACAATGATTTCCTGTATATTAGCTATTTGCAAAGAATCGTTTTTCTGTGCTGAAAACAGAGCGAAATGTAGCAAAGCTGCACCAAAGATGTATCTTTTCATAATTAAATTAAAATTAAGGGTAAACAGGAAACGTTACCAATATTGTAAATTTTCAGCAACGTTTCCTTTAATGAAAAAATTAAAGATTTTTATTCTTTAAAATTCGATTTCAAAGTAAATACTACTACTTTCGTTGGTGTCTGTTACTTCCTCGCCTTTTAGGGTAGTCCCTTCTTTATCAGCCAATTGCAAATTTATTTTCCAATAACCTGTCATCGTTAGGGAGAGTTTTCCTTGGTACAATTTATCGCTTCTCAGCTGTTTAGCATTCACATTGTTCGGCGAAGAATGGTTGCCCATACTTGGCATTCTTGGGTCGATTATCACGGTATAATCATCCACGATAGGGAAACTCATCATATTTTCCATTTTCCAAACCCCGATAGTTAGGTCATTTACGGCTACTTTTGGCGATTTTGGTTCGACCAAAGCAACGATATATCTTTGCCCATCTGTTCCGTTAAAAACTTCTATATTTCTTTTCGGTGCAGGCAAAACATCAATAAAATCGGTAACAGAATAAGATTTATCAGCGATTTTGTAATCAATTTTTATATCCCAAGGTTCTTCTGCAGAACCGTTCATTTGGAAGACGATATAACCACCATAAAACGTTCCGTTCGCAGTTATTTTTTCCACTTCGGATATTGGGCAAGAATGCGTGCGAGTCGTCATATGCATTAGCGGTAACCAAGAAATAATCGCATTTTTTTCGTATTCGTTTGTGCCAATATTTTTTATTCTCAGTTTCACATCGTTGTAACCACGATAGAGATTTCCACTTGCAGAATAGAGTTCTACGATATGCGTATCGTTTTTCAGTTCTTTTATTTTCACCAAACCATCCAATTCATTTTTTGGCGTTTCTGGTGTATTGTTGTCGTTGCTGCAAGACATTAATAATAAAGCTGTTGCCATTACGACAAAGCATAATTTTATAAGGATTTTCATTATTGTAAAGATTTAGTTTAAAGAAAATTTTACGGTTTTTATTTTCTTTAAAAATTAATATTTGAATAAAATACAGAATAGCAGAGCGAACCCAAAAATCTGGATTTGCTTTTTTATTCAAGAAAAATTAAATGTAAAACTAAATCTTAGGAGGCGGAGCAATAACTTCCAAAAAGCCATTTGGTAAGATGTTTCGGAATGTTTTAAAATCAGTTTGATTATTGATTATCAATTCAGTACAAGCTTCATTTAAAGCTACGCAAGGCATTTGGATAAAGTTGAAATCGAAAGAGCCTGCTTTTAAGATATTTAATGATGAAGAGGATTGTTCGCTATCTTTTTGGGCTTCGCATTTCCCATGACAAGCGAGTTCGGGTTTGTCTTTATTAATACAATATAATTCATAAAAATCTTTGTGAATTTGGTAATCCAAAAACAACAGCGAGTTTTGGAAACTTGCCGTAAAAACAATAAAGGATAATATGAATGCCGTAAAAACTTTCATCGGAAACAAAAGTACAAACTATAACCCAACCAAACTATGATTGCAATCACAATTAAATGATGACATTAATCAGTTTCATCAACTCAAAATCCGTTCAAAATTATTCGATTTCAGAAAAAATGATTATCTTTAACCCTTTAAAATCAACACAAAAAAGATGGCAAACAAAACCCAATTTATAGAAGAACTCAACGCACGATATATGCCGAAAGGCGAACACATTATCCTTGGCAAAGGCATTTTGGATGGCGAAGTTGTTACCGAAGTGGATGTAAATATTCCACTGAAAACCATTAACAGACACGGCTTAATCGCAGGTGCAACAGGTACAGGAAAAACCAAAACTGTGCAGGCTTTTGTAGAACAATTGTCGCACGCCGGGATTCCGTCTTTGGTTTTGGACATCAAAGGAGATTTTTCGGGAATTGCGATGCCTGGCGTTAAAAATAAAATTATAGAAGAACGCTACGACAAAACCAAACTCGATTGGGAAGCACAAAATTTCCCTGTCGAACTAATGTCTATTTCGGGTGAAAAAGGCGTGAAACTAAGAGCCACAGTTACGGAATTTGGACCAGTTCTACTTTCCAAAATTTTGGAATTGAACGACACACAATCCAGTATTATGGCGATTATTTTCAAATATTGTGATGATAAAGGTTTGCCACTCATCGATTTAGATGATTTGAAAAAAGTACTGCAATACGTTACAACAGACCCAAAAGGAAAAGAGGAATTGAAAACCGATTACGGAGCGATTTCTCCTGCATCTTTGGGAGCAATTTTGCGTTCTATTGTCGCTTTGGAACAACAAGGTGCGACAACATTTTTCGGAGAGCCAAGTTTCGACGTTCACGATTTGTTGAAACAAAAAGATGGCAAAGGTGTCGTAAATATCTTGCGAGTTGCCAATATACAAAGCAAACCACAATTGTTTTCCACATTTATGCTTTCGTTATTTGCAGAGGTTTATATGGAATTTCCCGAAGAAGGAGATAGCGGAAAACCCAAGTTGGTTTTGTTTATAGATGAGGCTCATCTTATCTTTAAAGAAGCATCCAAAGCGTTGCAAAACCAAATAGAAACGATGGTGAAACTCATTCGTTCCAAAGGTGTTGGGATTTATTTCATCACTCAAATTCCAGGAGATGTTCCCGAAAATGTATTGTCGCAATTGGGAATGAAAATACAACACGCACTAAGAGGTTTTACAGCGAAAGACAAAAAAGAAATTACAAAAGCGGTAGAAAATTATCCTTTAACCGAGTTTTACAATGCGGGGCAACTCATACAAAATTTAGGAATTGGCGAAGCGTTTGTTACCGCTTTGGACGAGAAAGGTATCCCAACTCCTTTGGTGCATACTTACCTCATTTCCCCTGAATCCAGAATGGATATTCTTAGTGATTCCGAAGTTTACGAACTCACAAACAAATCTACTATGGTAGCAAAATATGAGCAAACCGTAAACAAAGATTCTGCCTACGAAATGCTGACCCAAAGAATGGAACAAGCAGCAATAGAACAGCAAAACGAAAGCGTTGCAAAACCAACCGCCACAAGGCGAACTACAAAACAAGAACCCAATGTTTTCGAGAGTGTTATGGGAAGCCGTGCAGGAAGAACTTTTACAACAACCTTGGCAAGAGAAGGTGCAAAATTTGTATTAGGAATGTTCGGATTGGGAGGCAGAAAAAAATAAGATTTTTAGAGATATTTTTTTGAATTAAATTCTTAAAATGTAAATTGTAACTTCAACAAAATTCTTTTTTCATATCTTTGCAAGCAAAATGTCCCGAGCCGATGCTTTGGGACTTTTATATTAAAAAATGTATTCAATAATCGATATAGAAAGTAATGGTGGTGCTTTCCGAAAGGAGAGCATTATAGAAATCGCTATCTACAAATACGATGGGCACAGCATTGTAGACCAGTTTATCTCTTTGGTAAATCCCGAAGCAGATATTACTAATTTTGTACAAAAACTAACGGGCATTACTCAGAAAATGGTGAGAACCGCTCCCAAGTTCCACGAAATTGCCCGAAGAGTTGTAGAGATAACCGAAGGTACAACTTTGGTTGGTCATAATATAGATTTTGATTATCGTATGCTTCGCCAATCATTTAGCCGATTAGGTTATGAGTTCAAAATCAATGTATTAGACACTATTCCTTTGGCTAAAAAACTCATTCCCGAAGCAGAAAGTTATTCGCTTAGCAAACTGGTAAAATCGCTTGGTATTCCTTTAACCGAAGCTCATCGTGCAGGAGGAGATGCCAGAGCAACTTTGGATTTATTTAAGTTATTGATTAATAAAGATATAGATAACGACATCATCCAAAAACATCACGAGGAAACCAATGCTAAAACTTATGTAAACAAAATAAAAGAACTTACCCAAGATTTACCAAATGAGCAGGGAATTGTTTATTTCCAAAATGCTGACGGACAGATTTTATTTACCGATTTTGTAGATGATATTAATAGATTTTCCAAAAGGCTATTCAATTCAAAATCAAAACGATACAAGAACATTCAGGAGCAATCCTCACAAATTCATTACGAGCTTGCAGGAAGCACAATTCTTGCTAAACTAATGATGAAAACCAAAGGCGTGAAAAAACGAGAAACGTTGCCTTTTGGTTTGTATTTCCGAAACGGAAAATATTTGGTCGAGAAAAATTCGGCGAACGAAAAAGATATTCCAGTATTGAAATTTCGCTCTTTCACACAAGGTTTGAAGGCTTTGGAATATATAAAATCCCAAACAGATTTAGCCGATATTTCGCAACTTTTGGAACTCATTAATCTTAAAAATAAAAACGGAATTTGGTCGATAAATGGTAGAACGCTCGGCGAAAAAGCTTTTATGATTATGGAAAAAGGCAAGGTTTTGTCCTACGGTTTTTACGAATTGCACACACAAATACAAAACCAAAAAACAATTGATGGGCTGAAAATCGACATTAAAGGTTTTACCGAAGGTTTGAAAAACGATTTGAAATTAGCACTTTTGAAAAACGATGTTGAAATCTTCCCTTTACCCAAAAAATAAAAAAATGCGATTGAAATCCTTGCACAATTCTAAGATAACTTTTATTTTTGGAAAAAATTTCTGAAACAAACAAATAATGCCAACTCTATCATCAAAACAAATTAAAATATCTAAAAAGGGAATAAAACCATTCTCTAAGGATTTTGTGCTGTCGTAGGGTTTTGCAAAATATATTAATGGTATTGGCAGACTCTTTTTGTGAAGGTTCTGCTTTTTTATTTTAAAATTAAAATTATGAATAATAAAGATTTGCTAAAAATAGCCGATGAATTTGGAACACCTGTTTACGTTTACAATGCCGAAAGCATAAAAGAACAGTACGAAAAACTAAGTTCTTCTTTCGGGAAAAACACAAAGTTTTTCTATGCTGCAAAAGCATTAACCAACATCAATATCCTAAAATACATCGAAAAACTCGGAGCGAATTTGGATTGCGTTTCTATAAATGAAGTAAAACTTGGGTTGAAAGCTGGCTTTCCTGCTAACCGAATTTTGTTCACTCCAAACTGTGTAGATTTAGCAGAAATAGAAGAAGCGATGTCGCACAAAGTACATATTAATATAGATAACACTTCGATTTTAGAGCAATTCGGGAACAAGTTTGGCG
>JAUNTR010000138.1:0-4566 GCA_030538575.1 Cruoricaptor ignavus
GTGAGAATAGAGGTGAACCAAGAATTGGATGTGCTGAAAGAAATGCTTTTGCAGGCTTATAAAATTTTGAGAAAAGATGGTCGCTTAGTGGTTATTTCTTACCATTCTTTGGAGGATAGAATTGTGAAAAGATTTCTGAAAAACGGAATGTTCGAGGGCGAACCAGAGCGAGATATTTATGGAAATTATGATAAAGCATTTGAATTGATAAAAAACAAAGCCGTAATCCCCGATGATAAAGAAATTGAAGAAAACTCCCGAGCGAGAAGTGCGAAAATGAGAACGGGAATTAAACTATAAAAAACACAATATTATTAAGGTCTGAAAAACCAAAATGGCAAAAAGAAAAATAACATATAAACCTAAAAAAAAACTAACGTTCGCCGATTTAGTAAAAGGAAATTTCCTGAATCGGGAAGAACTGAAAGTGCATTACAAATATTTTCTTTTGTTGTTTGCCCTTATGATGATTATGATTTACAGTAACCATTTGGTCAATCAAAAAATAGAAATCGTAAATGCATTGAAAGAACAAACAGAAGAATATAAATCTCGAAATGCATTCGCACAAAGCAGATTGATAAAAGTAAAAATGGAATCCGAATTGGGAAAAGAAATGATTGCCGATTCCCTAATGACGCTGGAAAGCCACCCACACAAACTACTGATAAAAATAGATAGTACCAATGCAAAAACAGAATGAATACGATACTAAACGAAAAAAAACACTAAGGTGGGGTTATCTCTTCGCTGGGGTTGCTTTTTTGGTGTTTGGGGTGTTTTTGGGGAGAATTATCATTTTGCAAAACACCAATGTAGATGCCATTCGGGAGGATATTATCAGTAAAAATTATCGTGAAGCTATACTAAAATCTGCACGAGGAAACCTCTTTGCATCCGATGGTTCTATCTTGGCAACAACCGTTATGCGTTACGATATTTACATAGATTTCAAAACCATAAGAGATACAACTTATGCTAATAATATTGGCACGCTTACCGATTCTCTCAGCAAAATGTTTGGGAAACCGAGAAGCTATTTTCGTGCAAAATTCGATACACAAAAGAAAAATAAAAACCAATATTATTCTTTAATAAAAGGCCTCGATTTCGATGAATATGATAGGATAAGAAAATTCCCTATTTTTAATAAAGGTAAAAATCGTGGTGGTTTTATTGTAGATAGAAATTATAAAAGAGAACTCGCAACTACCGAAATCGGTGCGGGAACTATCGGGATGGATGACCATAGAGGAAAATCTGGTCTGGAAGCCGCTTTCTCCAAATACCTTTCTGGAACAGATGGTACAAGGTTGGAGCAAAGAGTAAATTCCGTACAATGGAAACCGATTGATTACTGGAAAGCCAAAGAACCTGTGGATGGGCAAGATGTTTACACTACGTTGGACCTTAGGATACAAGATATTGCACATTCGGCATTGGAAAAACAGCTCACGAAATTTGATGCGGAACATGGTTGTGTTTTGGTGATGGAAGTAGAAACAGGTAAAGTTCGTGCAATGGTAAACCTTCGCAGAACAGAACCCGGGATTTATGTAGATGCCTATAATTATATTTTGAAAGATGGTATAGAACCTGGCTCAACCTTCAAAACCGTGTCTTTGCTTGCAGCGATGGACGATGGTTTCATTACCGAAAATACAACTGTGAATGTTGGCGGAGGTTCTTGGAACTACGCTGGGCAAAAAATAAACGATGGACACGGTGGCGGAACTTACGAGATTAGCGATGTTCTTGCAAAATCCAGCAACGTAGGAACAGCAAAGCTGATTACGAAATATTATGCCGATAAACCACAAGTTTTTTTAGACCACCTGAAAAGATGGAAAATGTTTGATAAAATGGAGATTGAACTTCCAGGAGTTACCAAACCTTTCATCTACACGCCTGAACATGCAAAATGGAATGCCGCAACTTTGGCATCTATTTCCTACGGATATTCCAGCAACTTCAACTTGTTGCAACTCACCACATTTTACAACGGTCTTGCCAATAAAGGGAAAATGCTGAAACCTCTTTTTATAGATAAAATAATGAAGGATGGCAAAGTGCTTTACGAAGCCAAACCCGAAGTTATGGTAAACAAAATGGCATCTCCACAGGCGATAAATATGATGACCCAAGCATTGACGAAAGCGGTGGAAAAAGGAACGGCACGAAGCATCTTTACGCCAAACCTAAAAATGGCAGGAAAAACAGGAACTGCCAGATTCGAGTATTGGAAAAAAGGACCAATGAAATACCGAGCGTCTTTCGCAGGATATTATCCCGCAGACCAACCAAAATACACTTGCTATGTAATGGTTAGCGAACCCGATGTGAGCAAAGGATTTTATGGAGGAACAGTTGCTGCACCAGTTTTTAAAGAAATTGCAGGAAAAACTTTCTTGAAAACACCACAAAATATCGAAAAGGAAATGTTGGTAGAGAAAAAAGTGGATCTTTCTAAAATGATAGAACCTAATAAAAAATTAACCCTACAAAACGGCAAAATGCCAAATGTTGTGGGATTAATTGGTAAAAATGTAATTCCTCAATTAGAGAACGCCGGTTACAGAGTAGATTACAAAGGCGTGGGAAAAATAAAAGAACAGTTTCCATTGGAAGGTAGAGACATCAATAAAAACCAAAGAATATACCTGCAATTGCAGAATTAATTTTAATTAAAAAAAACAAAAACCGACAATTTTTTTAGAAGAAATAACGAAATGAAATTATTAGACCTATTACATAAAATTCCTGTTTTGGAAACTTTTGGAACTCTGGAAAAAGAGATTTCCGAAGTCGTATTCGATAGCCGAAAAGTTACCGAAAACGCTTTGTATATTGCGGTAAAAGGAATTGCGGTAGATGGGCATCATTTCATATCTTCTGCTATAAACAACGGTGCAATTGCCATAGTTTGCGAGGATTTGCCAAGCGAAATATCCGATGAAATTATTTATATTAAAGTAAAAAATACTGTGGAAACATTGGGCAAATTAGCTGCTAATTTCTACGGAAATCCTTCGGAAAAACTGGCTTTAATTGGGATTACAGGGACTAATGGCAAAACTTCCGTAGCGACTTTGTTGCACGATGTTTTCACTCAAATGGGACATCTGTCGGCTCTTATTTCCACGGTGGAATACAGGATTGCCGATGAGGTTTTACCGTCCACGCATACCACTCCCGATATTTTAACTTTAAATAAAATTCTTGCAAAAGCGGTAGAAAAAGGTTGCGAATATGCTTTTATGGAAGTCAGTTCGCACGGCATTCATCAGAATAGAATAGAAGGGCTTCAATTCAAAATTGCAGGATTTACCAATATCACTCACGATCATTTGGATTATCATAAGACTTTTGCCGAATATCTGAAAATTAAAAAAATATTTTTTGATGAATTAAATGAAAAGACAATTGCAATTATCAATATCGATGATAAAAATGGAAACGTGATGTTGCAAAATTCTAAAGCCACAAAGCGAACTTATGCCATGAAAACCTTGGGCGATTTCCATGGGAAAATCTTGGAAGCAGATTTCAACGGAATGCTTTTAACCTTTAATGGAAAAGAGTTTTGGACAACGCTTACAGGGAAATTCAATGCGTATAATTTGCTTTTGGTTTTTGCCATTGCAACCGAATTAGGTTTTGAGGACAACGATGTGTTGCAAGCCATTTCTACATTAAAAAGAATTAATGGCAGGTTTGAAACCTTAAAATCCAATGGCGGAATTTTCTTCGTTGTAGATTACGCTCACACGCCCGATGCGTTGGAAAATGTTTTGGATTCCATCAACGAAATCCGAACTAAAAACGAAAGACTCATCACGGTTTTTGGTTGCGGAGGAGATAGGGATAAAGAAAAACGCCCGCAAATGGGAAAGGTTGCAACGCAGAAATCTACGTTGGCAATCATAACTTCGGACAACCCGAGAACGGAAAATCCTTCCGAAATTATAAAGGAAATAGAGGCTGGCGTAGAACCGCAAAATTACAGCAAATACACTGTAATCCCCGATAGAAAGGAGGCAATAAAAATGGCAATAAAGTTTGCCGAACCCAAAGATATTGTCCTTGTTGCAGGAAAAGGACACGAAACCTATCAGGAAATTGATGGCGTAAAACACCATTTCGATGATAAGGAAGTGATAAAAGAATTATTAATGATTTTGAGTAAGTGATGATTTAAGGATTAAAACATTTAATGATTAAAAAATTGAAAAATTAAAAAAAATGGGATTGACTAAAAACTTTGAAGATTTTCCTGTTTACCAAAAGTCTATGGATTTGGTAGCGAAAGTTTTTTTGTTTCTTAATCATTCCGTTTTCAAAGCAGAAATTGAATTTAATAATCAACTAAAAAGAGCCGTAATATCTATAACAAATAATATTGCAGAAGGTTCAGAATACAATAGTAACCGTCAGTTTATCAGATTTTTGAAAATAGCAAAAGGAAGTTGTGCAGAAGTTAGAAGCTTAATATTAGTCAGTAAAAGACTCAAATGGAGAGAAGATGAAATACAAGATGAAATAATTAATGAAACAAAAGAAATATCG
>JAUNTR010000138.1:4666-5910 GCA_030538575.1 Cruoricaptor ignavus
AAAAAAATGTTATACTATTTATACCAATATTTAACCGCTAATGGAATTGATATTCCAGGACTTAACCTATTGAGGTACATCTCTTTTCGGGCAGCAATTGCTGTGCTGATGTCTTTGGCGATTGCTTTGTTTTACGGAAAAAAAATCATCAACTTTCTTAGACAAAAACAAATGGGCGAGTTGGTAAGAGATTTGGGATTAGACGGTCAAAAACAAAAAGAAGGAACGCCAACTATGGGCGGATTGATTATTATTTTGGCAGCGATTATTCCTGTTCTCTTGTTTACGGATTTCCTCAATATTTATATTCTTTTGCTTTTGGTTTCCGTAATTTGGATGGGAGCCATCGGTTTTATAGATGATTATTTAAAGAAAATCAAAAAAAATAAAGATGGGCTTTCGGGCAAGTTCAAAGTCATTGGGCAAGTTGGTTTAGGACTAATTGTTGGTGTTACAATGTTCTTTCATCCAGATGTTGTAGTGAAAAGAAAATATGCTGATGCACAAGTAGTTAATAGGAATAATGTAGAGCAAAACTTTATGCCAACAGAGAAGGAAACCGTATCTACTGTACCATTTGTAAAAAATAACGAATTCGATTACAGCGGAATGCTCTTTTGGATGGACGAGCAAAAAGCCGACGAATGGGCATGGATTGTTTTCATTCCACTTGTGATATTTATCGTAACGGCGGTTTCCAATGGTGCCAATATTACCGATGGAATTGATGGACTTGCGGCTGGAACAAGTGCGGTTATTTTGCTTACTTTGGCGTTTTTCGCTTATGTTTCAGGGAATGTTATTTTCGCCGATTATCTCAATATTATGTTTCTCCCAAATATGGGTGAGACCACCATTTTTGCCGTTGCAATGGTTGGTGCAGTCATCGGATTTTTCTGGTATAATACTTATCCCGCACAAGTATTTATGGGTGATACAGGAAGTTTGATGCTCGGTGGAGTGATTGCAGTTTTGGCAATTATCCTAAGAAAAGAATTGCTAATTCCTATTCTTTGTGGGATATTTTTGGTGGAAAATCTTTCGGTAATGTTACAGGTTGCAGTCTTCAAATATCGAAAGAAAAAATACGGTTTGGAATATGCCCAAAACAACAGATTGTTCAAAATGTCGCCACTTCATCATCATTATCAAAAAAGCGGTTACCACGAGAGCAAAATCGTAAATCGTATGATAATCATCGGTGTAATGCTCGCCATTATCTGCTTGATTACGTTGAAGATAAG
>JAUNTR010000139.1 GCA_030538575.1 Cruoricaptor ignavus
GTCATTATTGCGAGAAAATTGGCTCCTTTTTTTACATATTCGGTGGTAAATTCGCTATAAATACTTTCATAGCAAATAATAGGTGCGGCTTTTCCTTTGTTGAACGGATTGCTGAAAACAGACCGCTCTTCATCCACACCAAGTGAAGCGACAGTTCCTCCCAAATTAAGCATCGCATCGCCAAGCAAAGGTTTTAGCACATTCATATAAGGGAAAATTTCTACGCCAGGAACGAGTTTTCCTTTGTGGTAAACTTCTACTTTTTGGCTCGGAATAATCTGTACCGCAGAGTTATAACTTTCTACCCAAAAACCTTGAGAGGTTTGGTAAGCGTTTTTGGGAACTTCATTTTCATTAAAGAAAAAGCGATGAGAGGAAATCCCTGTAAGGAATACTGATTTTGGTTTTGATGCCAAAAAATCTTTAATTTTATTTAATAACAAACTCTCTTCAAATCCAGTCTCAGAGATAGAACCACTCCCAGGAACTGCGGTTTCAGGAGCGATATAAAAGTCTATTTTACCCGAAGTATTGTCGTTGGCTAATGCTAAAAGTTCATCTAAAATTTGTATGCTGTCTTTGGCATATTTCTCGTTGTACGGGTCTAAATCGGGTTGTAGCAAAAGAACGCTAACTTCGCCAATCGGTTTTTCATTAAAACTATTATATTTAATTAATGAAATGAAAATCGGAAGAATAATTCCCAAAACTAAGATTGAAGTGTTTTTTATTAAGGCTTGTCGTTTCCTTCCCGCTTCCCAAATTCGGAGTGTGTAAAACGCATAAACATTAATTAATAAAATCCAAAAACTGCCACCTGTTGCTCCCAAAGTATCGTACCATTGTACCAATTTTGGGTATTCGGAAAGCACGTTGCCCAAGTTCAGCCAAGGCCAAGTGAGTTCCCAACTGAGGTGAAATTTCTCGAACGACATCCAAATTGCAACAAAAAATGCCAATCCCCAATAAGTGCCTTGTGCCTTTTTGTACCAATGATAAAGCATAAATACAAAGGTGTAAAGCAAAGAATTGACCGCAACAGGAAACGCAACTGCCATTACGGAATGCGAGCCATCGGGATTTTTGGAGCCGTAAAGCCAACCTGTGGTTACGATATTCCAAATGATGAAAGCCAGATACGCTAATCCGAAAATTGCCCAGCCTTTTCTTTTGATTTTTGAAAATTTACTAATCTCGTGTTCCATTATTAATAAAGGAACTAAGGCGATAAATATAAAAAACGGCACGCCATAAGTGGGCCACGAAACCGATAATAATAGTGCGGATATAAGTGTGAGTATAATGTATTTCATTTCTTTTGAAATTTTACTAAAACGCAAATTTAATGTTTTAAAATTGAATTACCTTTGCAGAGATGTTAAGAAAAATTTACAAAATCTGTATTCTGCCTTACACTATTGTTCTGCTATATCTGATGCTTTTCGGATTTGGAAGAGAACAAATGGAGCATAATGTGGTGAGATTGAGCCCATTATTATCCACAATAACTTTTGTTCAGAAAAACCTGATGTGGAACAATTGGCAAAACATCGTCATCAATCTTTTGGGAAATATTGTAATGTTTGTGCCTTTCGGATTTTTAGGTTGGGTTTTTTCAAAACTTAATAATTTTAAAGTATTGATTATCAATTTTTTATTCGCTCTTGTTATTGTGGAATCGTTGCAGTATTTTAGCAGAATGGGCGTTTTGGATATAGATGATTTTATTCTAAATACCATTGGTGTAAGCATCGGTTTCCTCTTGAAAAAGAAAATAGATGGGTTGGTTCTGAAAAGTATGAATTCCACTTTTATTTAAGTTAAAATTTATACGCCAAATTCCAAGCAAATCCCATACTGAAACTGCTGGAAGAACGCCCAAACCCTGGTACAATCATTGGTTTCATATCATCTTGTTTGGTAGAGAATAGCAAGTATCTGGGTTGTACATTTACATCGATATAGAAATTGCTGTTAAACAATTGTACACGCCCTCCAACAGCGGCTTCCAGCCAATAAGAAGATTGTGTTGCTTGCGGAAAACTAAGATAAGCATCTCCTCCTTGGTTTCCCCGAATGGGAACTTGCATATATTCTTGGTTATAAAAAGATGCTCCGATTTTTGGTCCTGCATAAAATCCATTGAAATGATTTTCAGGGTCTTGCATCAGCATAAATAATGTGCCTGCTTTTATAAAAAAACCTTTAGCTTTGGCATTGTAACCATTTTTTTCATAGACATTGCTATCGTATCCCAAATCGGCAACAGCGTGAAGATTTTTCTTTAATCGAGAAGATACAAAACCTTGGAAAAGTTTCCTATCGGAAAACATGCCTAAACCAGTATTCAGAACATCAAAACCAACTAAAAAATTAGGTTCGTATTTGGGTTTTACAACCAAAGTATCTTTTTCCTGAGCCGAAAAAAAGGCAAACGAAAAACTAAAAAATAAGGTAAAGATGAGCGTTGTCTTCATTGGTAATTTCTGTTTGGTTGGGTTCTAAATTCACGACAGGATTGGCTTTTTCCAAAGTGTAAGACGTATCGGTATAGGTTTTTTTGAAACCACAAGCAGGCGAAACATATTGCGATTCTGCGGTGTAGTTCACTCGGATTTTGGAGGAATCACCATAAATTCTCGTTTTCACATAAAAATCCGTATAAGTGCTATTGTCCACACGCAACGGAATGAGTACGGAATCTGCATTAGCAAGCGTGGCAACTCGTTTTACAGACGTGCTATAATTCACCGAAATAAAAAGCGAATCTACCGTGTATAGCTTGTTATCCGTAGTTTTGAATTTCAGTTTCATCTGTGGTGTTGCTTCTCCGCTTACGCAAATATCGTCATCGGAACCGCAGGACATTAATCCTAAAAAACAGATGGTACAGATTAGCAAATTTATTTTCATTTCGGGTCAAGGGCTTTTTCTATTTTGTAAACTAAATCTTCGTAATGGTAGCGTTTGGTTTTGTCCGAAGTATTGGCTTTCGTTTTCAGTTGGTTTTTCAAATCATTCAATGTTCCTCTTACCAATGGTACAACATCCGAGTTTTCGGATACCCGAACTACGTTGCCCGAAGTTGGTCTTAGAGAAGAAGAAGCAACATTTTTCATACTTAATAATCCGATGAGTTGTCCCACATAATTTCGCTGTAAATTTCTTTTGTAAATATCTGGAGTATTACCTGTAAATATCGCATTATTAAGGTCTTGCAGATATTCTACCAATGGATAACCATTATTGCTAATTGTTTCGGATTGATATAACTGATGCAAAACAGGGGTTGATAAAATTCGTGTGAGAACACCTCTCTGCAAACGCTCTACAACATCTACGGGAGATTTTCCTGTTTGGTCGAAAATGTTATTTTTCAGTAACCAATTCGGTGTTTCAAAAATATTTTTTTGAAGAAAAGCTAAGGCTTCTTTTTGTTCTTTTTTGGAAACTACTTCATATACAGTTCCCTGTTGTTCTATGGTTTTTGGGGTTTCCATTACGCCACCTATATATTTGGAAACGTGTCCCAAATACCTATTGAATTGCCCTGTAACTTGGTCGTACATCATCGAAAGATTTTCGTAGCCTTCATTTTTTGTAGCTGTCCATTTCGGTAGATTTTCTACAATTCTGGTAAGGTTTTTTATACCGTATTCGCTGGCAATCATTGCATTATCTCCTACTTGCTCACTTTGCGAGCGTGGGTCGTAAGGATTAATTTCTGTACCGAACCAAAGTCTTGGGTTTTTCAATTTATCTATCGTCCATCGGTTTACAAAATCTTTTTCCGCATCGGGAGTATCGAACTGATAAAATCTGCGATATCCCCATTCTATTGCCCAATCGTCGTAATCGCCAATTCTCGGCATTATACCGCTATCGCCAACTTTGTCTTCGGGTTGTGCAACATAATTAAATCTTGCATAATCCATAATAGATGGCGTATGCCCATTTTCTTTAAGCCAATTTTTATCCCTCAATTTTTCTACGGGAACGGTCGAGCTGGAACCAAAATTATGTCTTAATCCCAAAGTATGCCCAACTTCGTGAGCGGAAACAAAGCGGATGAGTTCGCCCATCAGTTTATCATCAAACTCCATTGTTCTGGCTCTCGGGTCGTTTGGCGAAGCTTGGATGAAATACCAATTTCTGAGCAAAGACATAACGTTGTGATACCAATTGATGTGGCTTTCCAAGATTTCTCCCGTTCTTGGGTCAGCGATAGATGGCCCTGAAGCATTGGGAACATCCGAAGGTTTATAGACAATGGCGGAATATCTCGCATCCTCCAAACTCCAATCTGGTTCATCTTTGCTATTTGGGATTTTAGCATAAATAGCATTTTTGAAACCTGCCTTTTCAAACGCTTTTTGCCAATCATTAACACCTGCCATCAGGTAAGGAATCCATTTTTTAGGCGTAGCAGGATCTATGTAGAAAACAATCGGTTTTTCAGGTTCTACCAATTGTCCTTTTTTATATTTTTCTAAATCTTTTGCTTTGGGTTCTAATCGCCATCTTTTAATTAAATTCACCCTTTTTACGCCTTGTGGGTCGATGTCGAAATCGGTATAACCTACGGTAAAATATCCGACTCTCGGGTCGAAATACCGAGCTTGCATTTTATTTTCGGGTAAAAGGACAAGCGAGGAATTGATTTCCACCGTGTAATTTCCACTTGCCACAGCTCTTTCCGTTCCTGCTGTTGCAGTCGTATTGCCCAGTGTTCTTGCGAAAGTTTTGGTTGTATTAATTTCGATATTCGTTGGGAAAGTTTTCACAAAATTCACATAAGATTTATCTTTTTGGAACGCTCCAACTCTGTATCGGTTTTTCATTCTTGGGTCGAAGGAAACCAGTTCGTTATCGGCATTTATCATATCCGAAACCTCTATCACTGTACTTTTTTTATCATTGCTAAAAGCTTTGATGTCGAATGCCATTAGAATTGGTTGCACATTGTTCCGAGTAACAGATTGATACATCTGCGAAGTGGAATCTTTGGCGTAATCCACGTACGAAATAGATTTTAGGAAAACCTTGTCCTGAGGTCCTTTTTCGAAAGCGATAACGCTTTGCCCTACTTGGTCGCCAGCATAACCTGTGGTTCCTGTTCGCATTCCCGCAGCAGCTTTGGTAAGGCGACTTACGAGTAAGAACTCCTTTTTCATCAGCTTATCGGGGATTTCAAAATAATATTTATCTTCTACTTTATGAACCTTGAAAACCCCATCTTGCGAAACCGCTTTGGAAGTAATAATTTCGGAATAAGGTTTTATTTTCTCTGTTTTTTTATTCTCTTTTTTGGCTTCGGTCGTTGGTTTTTCATCTTGTTTTTTTACAGCAACAGAATCTTTTTCCTGTGCATAAAAAAAACTAACCGATGCGGATAAAAGTATAGAAAGTGCTATTTTTTTGATATTCATATCTTTTGTTAAATAAAATTTCCCAAATATAATGAAATAATTGCAGAATGAATAATTAACAGAGAAAAAGAGCCGAGAGCTAAGATACAAGAATCAAGACTCCCCCTGTCCCCCCAAAGGGCTTTTTAATGAATAATTAAGAATTAACAGGGAATAATAAGCTAAAAGCAGTAAGCAATAAGCCAAATGCTTCCCTCTTTGGGGGACAGGGGGCTTTTGAATTTTGAACTTGAAACCTTGAATTTAAAGTTGTCACTCTGAGCGAAGTCGAATTTAATGAATAATTAACAGGGAATAATTAATAAGGCAACAGGCTATAAGCTAAAAGCAATAGGCACTAAACCACTAATCCATTTAACCATATAACCTTTTAACTTTCCCTCAACCTTTCCCTCACTTTATAATCTCCAAAAGTGCGATATTTTCTACGTGGTGTGTTTGCGGGAACATATCAACAGGTAAGATTTTTACAAGGC
>JAUNTR010000140.1 GCA_030538575.1 Cruoricaptor ignavus
GTAGAAAAAATAATGCTAACGAGCGGAACAACCAACAAAACTACATTCAGCAAACTGAGGGTTGCTTTGCTATAATTACTTTCTAATCCTAACACAGACCAAGAAATTACAAATAGTAATAAGGTGTATAGGATTACGATTTTGTTTTTCAGAATATCAAAAAGTATAAAACGTGCTATCTTGTTCATTTCTTCATTTCTTTTAGTACACTAACAATAGTTTCGGAGATTTTCTCGGTATTATATTTCTCTCTCAGGGTTTCGGCTGAACCTTGGATGATGACTTTGCCCTCGTTCATAAAAACAATATCGGTAATAATATCATCTAACTCGCTGAGAAGGTGCGAAGTGATGATAATTAATTTCCCTTTATTTTTTTCTTTAATGATTTTTTGCTTCAATATTTCCGCAGCCAAAGGGTCTAATCCCGCAGTTGGCTCATCTAAAATAATAATATCGGGATTGAAGAGAAATGCAAGCACGGCACTTACTTTTTGCGTAGTTCCACCAGAAAGGGTTTGCATTTTTTTATCATAAAGTTTATCCAGTTCAAAGGCTTCTTGCAACTCGGTATCCAAATCTGCATCGGAAATATTTCTTGTTCCCCGAATCATTTTTATAGTTTCTCCAATCGTCATATTTTCCGGATAACGCCCTATTTGTGGCATATATCCTATATTTTTGCGATATTCGTAATGGTCTTTCACATTTTCTCCCGATACCAAAATCTCTCCTGTTTCTATTACATTTAATCCCAAAATACTTTTAATGAGTGTTGTTTTACCGCAACCATTCGGACCGATAAGTGCAACAGATTGCCCTTTCTCAAAGTTCAAATTCAAATCATTAAGGGCAGTAAACTTTTGGAATTTTTTTGTTAAATTCTTTATTTCAATCATATTTCAATTTCAATTAATGAGAAGTTTTTTCTTTAAATTAAGTATTAAAAAAACTTCGATTTTTGAGGCTTCATCAGTGGTTCTCTATCTACGAAACTTTCGGGTGTCAGGCTGGGAATTACCTTTTCGGTTCTCTCCAACAAATCCACAAAAAAGGTTCGGAACAGTAGCATTACAGAAGGATTTTGCTCTGATAATACCGAGTAAACACTCAGCGGATGAAAAGGCACATCGCCTATTTTGTCTTTATCCAAATCGTAGCCTTCGTATTTATCCCAATAGTTTTTCTTAAAATCGTTCATCACCATTGTTCCATTGGTGCTTACATCGAAGGTATTGGCTATAAAATTATTCCCGACAATGCGGTTTTCCATACAATTGGAATTGATTTTCAACGCCCAACCATTTCCCTCAAAAGTGTTGGAATAAAAATCTATTTTCGTTGCACCGTCCGCATAAATAGCCGTTGTATTATTCTCAAAAAAATTATCTTTTATCTTGCTATACGATATATCTTTCAGCAAAACACCAAACACGCTGTCTCCCCAATTATTGATGAATTTGTTGGCGTACATTCCCACATTCATTGCGTACATTACAGCAACGCCTGCATTATTTCCATCGAAAATATTAGCCGTATAAACACAATCATTGGAGAACATAAAGTGCAAACCGTAACGTAAATTGTTGCGAGACAGATTTTTATAGATAAAACAACGGTTAGCTTTTTCCAAATAAACACCATCTTTGTGTCCTGTGATAAAATTGTTTTTCACCCAAATTTCTGACCCCGAGAGAATATGGATTCCGTCTCCGATATTTTCTTGAGATGTTCCTCGGTTGGTAACAATTTTATTATGACTGATTAGATTTTTGGAGCCTCTGTAATTATAAACGCCAAAATGGTTGTTCTCGAAAATATTTTGTGTAACAATAGAATTGCTGGATTCGTGCAACTTTATTGCTGCAACGGCTTTTACCTCGTGTCTTCCAGAATTAATGAGTTTAAATCCCTTTATCACAACATTATCCGAATGCACGGAAATAAGTTCGTATTTATTTTGTCCATCAATAATCGGTCGATTTTCCCCGATTAGAGTTAAAGGTTTGTTTACGAGAATATTGCCCTCTGCATAAACAGCTTGTTTTACGAGAATACTATCGCCGCTATTTGCAGCGGCGATGGCTTCTTTTATAGTTTTGTAAGTTTCGTTTTTGCCGACCTTCAATGTTTTTGAAAAGAAAAAAACAGGAAGTAGCAAAAGCAAAATTTTATACATTTCTTTCATTTTTTTAATTAAGAATTGGCGGAGTTTTCTCTCCGTTTATTTTCTATCAATAATGCTTGCACCCAATTTTGTTGCGGCTTTTTCTGCTGTTGCTTTATCGGTATAGGCTTGTGTATTGCCACCCATCGGGCTTTTTATTTCGCCGCCTTTTATAAACGTAGCTTTGTTGGTTTCTACAAATTTACCAGACTCAAAATCCACAGCGTATTGCTTGGAATTTTTCGCTTTATCAGGGTTAGATGTTTTGTACATATCCATACACATAATATCATCAAACTTATAAGCACGCCCTTTTTCGGTTAGCAATTCCGTTGCGTAATTCACTTTTGTAATCGTCATTTTGCAATTATCGCATTGGTCTTTTCCTGATATAATTTCTACTGGACCACTTTGCTGACAAGACATCAAGGCTAATACTGCACCAAAGACAACGGTTTTTTTCAAGTTTTTCATTTCTTATATTTTTTAATAATTTTTCTTAAAAATAAAACAATTTCTACAATTATTTTTTAGATGCTTTGAACTCTAAAAATGCTAAGATACATAAAATAGCTCCAACTCCAATCATTATTGAGCCACCGATATTGGGATAAGACCAAACCTCGAAATTCAGAAGTTGCTTGTAACCGAGAAGTGGTGGTTGGTAAGACATCCCAGGAACTATAATTGCGGCATTCGGATCCAAATTGTGTCCGTAATCGTACAACCAATACCAAAAATCCACCATAAATGCAATACCAAACAACAGATAAATTATGGTAAGCGTGTAGAGTATTTTTTTGCTATTTATAAATGCTGCCAAGAAACACAACAAGGCGAAAAAGCCCAATGCATAAGGCAAGAATGTGAATTCCCAAAACTCATCAGCATGGATTTCTTTCATACCAATATAATGATTCAACCCATTGATAATTTGGTATTCTCCCGATATTTTGTTTGCATGTATAAACATCGCTAAACCTTCTGGATATTGCGGGGCATTCAGATAAATAGACCACACAGGAACAAATATGGCGATTACAAGTCCGATTCCGGACATAATTAGTAAAAGTTTACTAATTTTTTTTAGAGTATTAGGTTTCATTTTTTTCTGAAATAATGGTTTTTTAAGCTACGCTATCTCACAAACTTTTAAAAAACAAGGGCAGTTTCCTGCCCTTATTAATAGAGTTATTTATAACCGTTTTTATTTAGTTTCACCTTCCTTTACAGGACCTTGTGCATTATCTTTCTTATTGTTTAGAGAATAGATAAGCGGTGTATTGCTTCCCGCAGGAGAAACTCTTACATAGCCTTGCATTTCTTGGTGTAGTGCAGAACAGAAGTCTGTACAGAACATTGGGTACATTCCTGGTTTTTTAGGTTCCCATTTCAGAGTGGCTGTTTCACCAGGCATTATAAGAAGTTCGGCATTGTTTGCTCCTTTTATAGCGAAACCATGCGGTACATCCCAGTCTTGTTCCAAATTGGTAACGTGGAAATAAACCTCATCCCCTACTTTTATACCTTCTATATTATCTGGTGCAAAGTGAGAACGGATAGATGTCATATAAACATGTACTTTTTTACCATCTCTTACCACTTTGCTTTCTGCCTCACCCTTAGTTACATACGGGTGATTATTTTTCGCAATATCATAGTATTTCAATTGGTCTTTCATAAAGATTTCCGCAGGACCCGCTTGTGCATAATGCGGTTCACCATGTGTTGGGAAGTCTAATAAAAGTTTCATTTTCTCACCAGAAATATCAAATAATTGTGCAGATTGCGGAAGCTCTGGACCAACAGGGATAAATCTATCTTTGGTAATTTTGTTATAAGCCACAAGATATTTACCATAAGGTTTGGAAGAGTCACCACCTACTACCATAAGGTGTCCTACAGAATAGAAAGTTGGTTGTCTATCGATAATTTCCAAAGATTTCAAATTCCATTTTACAACTTCGGAAGATACGAAGTGAGAGGTATAAGCATTTCCTTTATCATCAAACTCTGTATGCAAAGGACCTAACCCTGGCTTTTGAACTTCCCCGTGAAGAGCAGATTCGTATTTAATGATTGGGATACCATCAAACTCTCCTGCGAAATCTTTGCTTTCAATTGCTTTTTGAATTTTATCAAAACTGAAAACTGGGATAAGAGCCGCCAATTTACCTGAACCTACAATATATTCACCAGTTGGATCTACGTCGCAACCGTGCGGAGATTTTGGACAAGGAATAAGGTAAGCAATATCCTTCAATTCTTCTGCACTTAGTACAGTAACTTCTTTTTTAATAGTAGATGTTGCCATATGCTTATCTTCATCCCATTTGTTATGAGCATATTCTACGGCAACTTTTTTACCTTTACCTGCTTTCAGATATTCTTCGGCTTTTTTCCAATTCACAGCCATAATGAAGTCTTTCTCGTTCTGAGAAGCGTTTACTTCAAGTAGCGTGTTCGCTTGCTCGGAGTTGTAGCAAGAGAAGAAGAACCAACCGTGAGATTTGCCTTTCCCAGCGTGAGATAAATCGAAGTTGAAACCTGGAGCCTCTAATTGGAATGTAATATCCATCTCCCCTGTTTCTTTATCTAAACCGATGAAAGAAATGTACCCTTTGAAATTTTCTTTAAAAGAATCAATCGGCACATCGTCTTGTCCATCCGCTGGTACAGCAAAACGGGTTCCTGCTACGATATACTCGGTATTTTCCGTAATAAACGGCGAAGAGTGATTTCCCGCAGAATTCGGAAGTTCTATAATTTCAGTAGTTTTGAAAGTTTTCAAATCTATTTTTGCTACACGAGGCGTATTGTTGGCATTAGCAAAAAGATATCTTCCATCAATCTCTCCTTTAGTTTGAGAAAGTGCAAGGTGGTGTTGGTCATCCCAAGGCACAAAACCGTGAGAAGTTTCCAGCATTGGTTTTGTTTCTTCGCTGTAGCCATATCCATTTTCAGGATATTGGGAAAAGACAGGGATTACTTTTATTGTTCTACCACTTGGCAAACCAACAACAGATATTTGTCCGCTGAACCCACCACTTACGAAGTTATAAACCTCATCTAATTTACCGGGAGCCACATATACTTTCTCTGCTGCATCGCCACTTACGGCAGTTTCAGCACCTTTTGGTTTACAAGAGAAAACTACAGCACCTGCGAGTAAAGAAAACGCAATTGTTTTTAAAGTTCTCATAACATATACATTTTATTATTTTTAAAATAGATTTATTTCGCTCCGTCGATTTCTCTCATATATTCCAAAATACCACGTGCTTCGGTATCAGAAAGACCTTGGTTTGGCATTCTTACAAGGCATAGTTCCAATTGTTTTTGCAACTCTGGATCTACATCAATCATCGGATCTGGATTAGAAATAAAGTTCATAATCCACGCAGGAGTTTGCCTTGTTGTAATACCTTGCCAACCTGGTCCAACCAATTTTTCATCAGTCGTTTTGTGGCAAGAAACACATTTTACATCAGCTGCTTTTTTGCCTTCAGCCGCCATTGTTGCATTGAATGTGGAAACATCTACATTAGATTCATCATATTTCCCTAAACCTCTTTTTGGGTCATAATCTCCCGATGAAGCCTCAGATGTTGTTGCAGAACCATCTGCACTTGGAATGGAATCTGTTTTCTTATCGCCTCCGCAAGACACTAAAGCGACTGCTAATAAGAAAAATGATAAGAATTTTAAATTTTTCATAAAACAATTTTTATTTTG
>JAUNTR010000141.1:0-103 GCA_030538575.1 Cruoricaptor ignavus
AGTTTAAAAACCCAAAATTCCTCTTCGACTTCGCTCAGAGTGACAATTCAAAATTCAAAATCCAACATCTAAAATCCAAAACTTAAAATTAAATTTTAAGTTT
>JAUNTR010000141.1:203-5889 GCA_030538575.1 Cruoricaptor ignavus
CTCTTCGACTTCGCTCAGAGTGACAATTCAAAATCCAAAATCCAAAACTCAAAATTAAATTAAGTTCAAAATTTCTCTTCGACTTCGCTCAGAGTGACAATTCAAAATCCAAAATCCAAAACTCAAAATCCAACATTCTAAGAAATTTATTAACTATTCCTTATTAATTATTAATTAGCTCGATAAACTTCTTTTTCTTAATCATTCTAAATTAAAAAAATAAATCCGTAAATTTGTAGGAAAATTTTCAATTAAAGTTATGCTGACAAAAACGAAAGTACAGGATTTCCTGAAAGATATAGAAGTAGATGATTTAGTCAATAACCTACAAATAATGGGAGATGACGTGTATATAGATATGACCGCACATTCTCCCGCAATGCACGAAAAAAAGAAATTGGAGGTGGCTATGAAACAAGCCTTCGCTTCAGAATTTGGAGAACATATCAATTTAAAATTGAAAATAGTTTCTCCTGAGCCAACAGAAGTTCAACAAAATCAAATCAAAGGAAAACAAATTCCTGGCATACAAAATATTATTGCCGTAGCATCGGGCAAAGGCGGTGTTGGTAAATCTACCGTAGCAGCTAATATGGCGGTTACTTTGGCGAAAATGGGTTTCAAAGTTGGACTTTTAGATGCAGATATTTATGGGCCATCTGTCCCAACAATGTTCGATACCGAAGGTTCTAAACCGCTTTCCGTAGAAGTAGATGGTAGAAACCTAATGCAACCGATAGAAAATTATGGCGTGAAAATGCTATCCATCGGTTATTTTTCAGGAGCAAACCAAGCTGTGGTTTGGCGTGGTCCAATGGCTTCCAAAGCTTTGAACCAAATGTTGAGAGATGCACATTGGGGAGAGTTAGATTTCTTGTTAATCGATTTGCCACCTGGTACAGGAGATATACATTTGTCTATCATTCAGGAAGTTCCTGTTACAGGAGCGGTTATCGTAAGTACACCACAACACGTTGCATTAGCAGATGTAAGAAAAGGAATTGCGATGTTCCAAATGGAAAGTATCAACATTCCTGTTTTGGGCTTGATAGAAAATATGGCGTATTTTACTCCCGAAGAATTGCCAGAAAACAAATATTATATTTTTGGAAACCAAGGAGCTCAATATTTGGCAGAAGATTTAGGAATTCCTGTTCTTGGCGAAATCCCGATTATACAAAGCATAAGAGAAGCGGGAGATATTGGTCGTCCTGCGGCCTTGCAAGATGGAACTAAAATAGAGCAAATCTACAAAGAAACGGCACAAAATATGATAACAAGTTTGGTGGAAAGAAATAAAAATCTGCCACCAACAGAAGCAGTGAAAATAACTACAATGGCAGGTTGTTCTCCAAAAAAATAATTGATTAAGAATAAAATAAAAGGCTTGTCCTAAACGATGAAATAGAAATATGAAAGCAAACAACAAACACGAAGAAACTGAAAAAAAAGTAATCGAAGCACTGGAAAGTATTCGCCCTTTTTTGAAAAATGATGGGGGAGATATAGAGTTGGTAACCATAGAGGATGATAAGGTTTTCGTAAGATTACAAGGTAATTGCCACGGTTGTCCTATGAGTTTTTCTACGATGAAACTCGGTGTGGAAAATACTATAAAACAATACGCTCCCGAAATACAACAAGTAGTAAATGTAGAGGAGGATTAATTCCGAAAATTCAGATACTTTTTTACTTTAAATAAAAATCTGCGACAATCTAATTTAAAAAAGGTTGTCGCAGATTTTTTTGTTTAAAAAATAAATTAAATAGCGGAAAATCAGTTTTTTCTTTTATTTTTGCCTTATGAAAATCAGAATATTTAGAATTGTTATATATTTATTTTTAGGAATTTTGGTAGGCTCTTGCTCCACCCAGAAATCTTCTAAAAAAGTGAAATCTGCCAAGTCAATATCACAAGTTGCTACAAAACAACAAATACCCAAAACTCCCAAGCCAACAGAAATAGACGAGTTGGCAAACCTAAAATTACCAAGTGTAAACAGAGAGTTTCGTGCAGCTTGGGTCGCTACGGTTGCCAATATTAATTGGCCGTCTAAAAATAACCTTACCACAGAACAGCAAAAAGCTGAAGCCATTCGTATTTTGGATATGCTGAAAGATGCCAATTTCAATGCGGTGGTTTTTCAGGCTCGTCCCTCGGCAGATGCTTTGTATAAAAGCGATTTAGAGCCTTGGTCTTATTTCCTTACAGGCGAAATTGGCAAAGCTCCGTATCCGTATTACGATCCGTTGGAATTTTGGATTTACGAAGCTCATAAGAGAGGAATGGAACTCCACGTTTGGCTCAATCCGTACAGGGCTCATCACACTTCGGGAGGTTTGGTTACGGCAAATAGTATGGCGAAAAAGATGCAACCTCAAACCCAAAAACTCAGAAACGGAATGTATTGGATGGATCCTTCGGACAAAGTAACCCAAGACCACGTTTCTAATGTTATAAAAGATATTGTAAAACGCTATGATATAGATGCAGTGCATATCGATGATTATTTCTATCCATACAGAGAATACCACGGAGGTAGAGATTTTCCCGATGACAAAACTTGGCAAACTTATCGAAATTCGGGTGGAACAATGTCTCGTGCGGATTGGCGTAGAGCGAATGTCAACCAGTTTATAAAGAGAATTTATGAAGAAATAAAAGCGGAGAAAAATTATGTAAGATTTGGGATTTCTCCCTTTGGAATTTGGAAACCTGGTTATCCCGAAGATATAAAAGGAACTTCGCAATATGATGAACTTTACGCTGATGCCAAACTTTGGTTGAACGAAGGTTGGTTAGATTATTTTGCACCGCAACTCTATTGGAAAGATGGTGGTTCGCAGAGTTTTTCCTCTCTCCTAAAATGGTGGCAGAACGAGAATACGCAGAAACGTCATCTTTGGGCAGGATTAAATACTGTTGGTGTAAAAGTCGCCGATAAGCCAGCGGAAATCGCCAACCAAATTGCTATTACCAGAAATCTTTTGAAAGATGCATCAGGAGAAATACATTACAACGTGGACGGAATTTCCAAAAACTCAACAATGTTGGCAACGCTAAAAGATGTTTATAAAGAAAAAGCATTAGTTCCTGAAAGTCCTTGGATAAAAACTGAAATGGTGATAAAACCCGAAATCACGGTGCAAAAATCAGGGGCAGATATTCAGCTGAAATGGTTTTCCCGAAATCCAAACCAGGTGAGACATTGGGTGCTTTATACACAATATGGTGATGTTTGGGAAACAGAAATTTTGGATAAAGACATTAATCATAAAAACTTAAATCCAAATAAATCGGGCAAACTTCTGAAAACCATTGCTGTAAAGGCGATAGACAGGTTGGGGAAGGAGAGCGATTATGCAGCGGTTAAAATAAAATAATGAAAACTGTACATTTTTTCTTATATTTGTAATGGTAGATTATTATAAAAATAAATAATGGCAAATATTTTAATAAAATCAATATCTGCGGAAGAAACCTTTTTAATAGAATCTATTCTGAAAAAGATGAAAATATCTTATGAAAAAAAAGAAACAGAATTTGTTGATTTTTCTGAGGAGCAAAAAGAATCGATAAAAAGAGGTTTAGAGCAAGCTGATAACAAACAATTGAAACCCGCCGCAGAAGTTAGGGCAAAGGCGAGAGAAATATGTGGAATATAAATTGGTCTCCCGAAGCGGAATCACAATATTATCATATTTTGGAGTATTGGAATAATCGTAACAAATCCAATATCTACTCATTAAAAATAATTGATGAAGTAGAACGGATGGAAGAACTACTGTCTTATAATCCATTTATAGGGCAAGAGTGTTTTTTAGATGCAAAAACTTCTGGCATCAGAAGGGTTATTGTACTTAGTAATTACTCTATAATATATCGGATTTCAGAAAATATAGATATTTTATCCTTTTGGGACAATCGTCTTGACCCTAAAAAACTTACACTTTGAGGGGTTCTTTCTACTTTTATTTAAAAAAAATATTTTTTTAGTATTTCGTAGTCAATAATTTCGTACCTTGCACGAAATTATTTAACAAGAAATCAATCAATGTTCATTCGTTTGTTGGTTCTTATTTATTTAATCAACAAAACATTATTATTTTAATTTTATGAACATTTTCATTTCAAATCTCAGCTACAATACAGTTGAGCAAGAGTTAGAAGCACTTTTTGAAAACTACGGAACAGTAGATTCAGCTAAAATTATTACAGACAGAGAAACTGGCAGAAGCAGAGGTTTCGGGTTTGTAGAAATGCCAAACGATGACGAGGCACAAAAAGCAATCGATGGATTGCATCAATTCGATTTCAAGCAAAGAACACTCAACGTTTCCGAGGCTAAAGAAAGAGAGCCAAGGCAACCAAGACAAAGTTTTAGAAGATAAAAACGAAAAGTGAACGGGCAATTATCGCCCGTTTTTTATTGGGAGTCAAGAGCCAAGATGTAAGAATCAAGATTCAAAACTTATTTTTTTCTCCTTATTTTCCTTCTTTGGGGGACAAGGGGAATTCAAAATTATTCTTTACCTTTGCAAACCATTATTTTTATTAATGGGATAAATCTGTTTTAATTTTTATTTTAAACTATGAAATGTGGAATCGTAGGACTTCCAAATGTTGGGAAATCCACTTTATTTAACTGCCTTAGCAACGCCAAAGCACAGAGTGCCAATTATCCGTTTTGTACCATAGAACCCAATTTGGGAACGGTTTCTGTACCCGACCCGAGATTGGTGAAATTAGAGGAATTGGTACAACCCGAGCGTGTACAGCCTGCCGTGGTAGAAATTGTAGATATCGCAGGCTTGGTAAAAGGAGCGAGTAAAGGCGAAGGTTTGGGCAACCAATTCTTAGCGAATATCCGTGAGTGTGAGGCGATTATCCACGTTCTCAGATGTTTTGATAATGGGAATATCGTACACGTAGAAGGTTCCGTAGATCCGCTGAGAGATAAAGAAATTATAGATATAGAATTGCAATTAAAGGATTTGGAAACCGTAGGAAAAGCGGTGGACAAAGCTAAGAAATTTATAAAATCGGGAAAGAAAGAAGATATTCTTACCTATGAAACTCTGCAACAACTACAACAATTTTTGGAAGATGGTAGAAATGCCAGAGAGTTTGAAACCAACGACCTTACAAAACCTATCGTAGATGAGGTGCATTTGCTGACCAAAAAACCAATTTTATACGTTTGTAATGTAGATGAAAATTCTATAAAAAACGGTAACGATTGGATTGCCAAAATAGAGGAAATGGCAAATGGAGAAGGTGCAGAAGTTGTGGTTTTAGCTGCACAAATAGAAGCGGATATCAACGAGTTAGAAACCTTTGAGGAAAGACAAATGTTCTTGGAAGAGTTAGGATTGGAAGAGCCGGGTGTAAACCGCCTCATCAGAAAAGCCTACGAATTATTGAAATTGCAAACTTACTTTACCGCAGGCGTAAAAGAAGTTCGTGCTTGGACGATAGAAAAAGGTTGGACCGCCCCACAAGCTGCGGGTGTTATCCATACCGATTTCGAGAAAGGATTTATCCGTGCAGAAGTTATAAAATACGATGATTTTGTAACTTACGGCTCGGAAGCCAAAGTAAAAGAAGCCGGGAAAATGGGCGTAGAAGGAAAAGAATATATCGTGAATGATGGCGATATTATGCATTTCCGTTTCAATGTATAAA
>JAUNTR010000142.1 GCA_030538575.1 Cruoricaptor ignavus
GACTCGGCTGGGGAGGATACTACGGTATGGGAATGAATTTCGGTATCGGTTGGGGCTCGCCTTGGGGCTGGGGTTCATCTTGGGGATGGTACGACCCATATTTCGGATTCTATAACCGCTGGGGCGGAATGTACGGAATGTACAACCCATATTGGGGTTGGGGTGGCTACTACGGTGGCGGATTATGGGGAGCAGGCTACTATTCTCCATACTATGGCTATCGTGGGAACAGTTTCTACACTGTACCAAGAAGACAAAGTGGTGCAGATGGATATTACAATAATACCAACAGAAACACAGGAAGAATGGGTAACGTACAAAACTCTGGTGGCTTTAGAACAAACAACAGTATCTACCAAAACCAAAGAGGAACAAACAATACGGGAACAATAAATTCCCAACAAAGGATGAGAGCTGGACAAAATACCCAAAGTGCGGGGAATCCTACATATAGGCAAGTACAACCAAGAATGCAAAGCCGTTCTTATGAAAACAGTGGCTCGTACAACCGTTCAAATAGCGGTTATAACAACAGCGGATACAGAAGTAGCGGAAGCAATAGTGGAGGATTCCGAAGTGGTGGATTTAGCGGTGGCTCTTCTGGCGGAGGAGGAATGAGATCCGGAGGTGGCGGAATGAGATCGGGAGGAAGGTAATCCGAAATCAACCCACACTGATAAATTACACTTGAGATATTAATTAAACTATAATTTGATTCTTAAATAAATGATAAAAAAGTCTTTAACAATATTATCCGTTGCAGCAGTTGCCTTTGTGCAAGCTCAGGATATTTCGGTTTTGAAAAACTCCATAGAGGTGTATGGAAATAGCACACCAAGTGGAACAGCAAAATTCAATGCAATGGCAGGTTCCATGGGAGCTTTGGGTGGAGATATTTCTACAATGAATACCAATCCCGCAGGTTTGGGGGTTGCAATTGCCAGCGATGTTTCTGCAACGCTAAATGTTCATAACAACAAAAATACATCTAACCTGCACGGCACTTCGTTTGGCTACTCTACCAATCGTACAGATTTGGGACAAGTAGGTGGCGTTCTTGCTTTTGAGCTACAAAAAAACTCTCCTTGGAAATTTGTAAACCTTGGTTTTAATTACACCAGTCGTTCGATAGAAAACTATGCAGAAACCAGAAATGGAAATAGCAACATCAGTTTTAATTTAGATAATAACGAAACCCTTCATTTCGACCGACAGGCTTACGACAGAACAGGTGATGTTTCAAAAATGAATTTTGGGATAGGTGCTAATTATGATAACAAAGTATATGTTGGTGCAGGACTTAACTTTCATCAAGCTAATGTAAGACAATTAGACCGTGCACAATTCACCTTCGGAAGTGATAACCATTCTGAATTTTTTGATAAACAATATACTCCTTATTATGAGGAATCTTCAGGATTTTCAGCATCCGTAGGTGTTATTGGGAAAATAAACAACGAAATTCGTTTGGGAGCTTCCATTGAAACACCAACTTGGTGGAATATAGATAGAGCTTATAACTTTTATGGATACGATAGCAACAACGATGGCGAGTTTATAGAAAGTAGAAAATTAGCCACTCCTACTAAAGCTACGCTAAGTGCCGCTTATGTGCCAAGCAAGAGTTTTGCAATAAATGTAGATTATACCTTGAGGCTTTCTAAACCGAAATTCTCGGATATGGACAGCGGAGCTAAACAAGAAATGGATGCCTTTTTCAGCGACAATTATAAAAACCTTTCCGAAATTCGAGTCGGTGCAGAGTACAGAATACAACAATTTAGGGTAAGAGGCGGATACGCATACGCCAGTAGCCCGTTCGACCAAATGTCTATGAATGCATTTACCAATAGTGGTGCAAGTGCAAACTTTGGTTCGGATCGTTTTATTGTTGGACAAAGGAATACCTTGGGAGTTGGTTTAGGTTACGATTTCAAATCATTTTATATAGATGCGGCATACAATCATATCTCTTCTACCTACGACAATCCTTTCCTAAGAGGTTCTGAAAGTGCTGGTACCGAATATTATGGCTCTACTGCATTTTTAGCAAATAACACTGCCGTAGTTTCCGAAGTGAAAAATACGCAAAACAATATAACCTTTACTCTGGGTTGGAAGTTCTAAAACCAGCTTCTAATTAAAAATAACAACAACTCCAAAAAACTGAATTTTGGAGTTGTTTTTTTAGATAAAATACTTCGAGAGAGAGATTTATTTTGAATTAAATTCTTTTTGCCATTCTTCTGCCGCTTCGCAAAGTGTTTGGTAAAACTCTTCACCGTATTTTCTGGTAATCGGGGTTTTCAGGAATTTGTAAACTGGGACACTCAATTCTTTTCCCAAATCGCAAGCATCACTACATATCGGCCATTCGTGGTAATTAAGTGCCGTAAAGGTAGAATATTCCGTAACCCGAATGGGATACAAATGGCAAGAAATAGGTTTTTGCCAATCTACCGCACCATCTTCATACGCTTTTTCTATCCCGCATTTGGTAACACCTTTGTCATCAAAAATGACATAAGCACATTCTTTACCTTCCACCATTGGGGTTACAAAATCATCATCCATTGGGTCTATTGTCCAAGTTCCTTGCTCTTCCAAAGCTTTCACGCCTTCGGGTCTTAGGTAGGGCTTTACTTTATCAAAAATATTTTCCAAAATCACAGTTTCCTCTTTATCCAAAGGCGCTCCTACATCGCCTTCCACACAACAAGCTCCTTTGCATTTAGTAAGGTTACAAACAAAATCTTGAGAGAAAATATCTTCCGAAATCAATTTGTTATCTATCTGAATCATAATAATTAATGTTTTTAAAAAAGATTGAAATAATTGCCTATTTTAAATAAAATAAGACATAAAATAATAAACCAAAATCCCACTTCTTGCGTCCAATATTTAGGAAAAAACCTGAGCATACGGCTTAGCATAATACTCACAGGGAAAGCCATAAGGAGCAAATACTCGTAATGAGTCCCCATATACAAAACAATGCTTACCAACTGTGCCAAAGCAAATACCATAACAAAAGTATATTTGAAACGACTGCTCGGGCTTTTTTCGTTATAATGATTAAAGTGGTCCAAAACCGCAAAAACCAAAAGTGCAAAAATAGGAAATAGAAAATATAATGGATAAAAATCCTGCATCGGCTCTGCTAAAACGTAAGGCAAATAAGCCTCATTAAACGTTGTAAAACCAGCAAAATACATTATACAAAAATAAGCAAAAAACACCATTGCAATTCCTAAAAACAAACGAAATAAATTGAGTGGAATACGCTGCGAAGTTCCAAATATATGCAATATAACAAACAAAAGCATTGGCCAAGTAGTGGGCAGAAAAATATAATTAATCGCCAAAATAGCTCCTACCAAAACATAAGATTGCTTACGAAGATGCTCCTCGGGACTGGTGAGAATCAACAATAAAAAGGAATTGGTAAGCAAAGAAACAGCAATCCCAATATCTAAATCCCCAGGATACAACGCAAAAACAAATACCGTATAAAGAAAAAGAGGCAAGTGAGTTTGGCGTGTGAGATTAATTTGATTAAAAACAAAATACGCCAAAGCAACACCACAAAAAGTAACGCTTGCCGAAAACCAATCCAACATATTGAAATTCAATATATTAAAATACACCACTACAAATAGCAGAAAAATAATATAGACTGGTACCGAAAAAATATTGCTTTCTTTTGAAAGTAATTTAAACATTTTTACTAAATTTGTGCAAAGTTAATTTAAAAAAGGAAATAATGACATCTTTATGGTTATTCTTGAGTAAGGTTTTTGTTTGGTCGTTCGGCTTTTATGATGCCTTTGGAAATGTACTCAATTGGATTTTATTCATCGTAGCGAGCATCATATTTATCTATTGGTGTTGGGAACTTATTGTTCCATTGGGAAATAACAAGGATAATGATTACACTTCGCCATCCAAAGAAGTGCGTCCTTATTACGACCCAAAAATAATGAAAAGAAAAGGTTAATAATTGATAGTTTATAGAAAAACACCGCTCTCAGCGAAAAGAGCGGTATTTTTTCGTGTACATACACTTTCTATCAATTTCTATCTTTATGACAAGGAATAACCAATACCGGAATGGGCGAATTTTTGGTGAGGTCTTTGGTTAAACTTCCCACAAATACATCATAAATTCCGCTTCTTCCGTGTGAGCCCATCACAATATAATCGGCATTTTTCTCTTTGCTATATTCCAAAACAATTTCCTTAGCATCGCCTTGTTTCAAGATATGTTCGCAGGTTACACCTTGGCTTATAACCTTTTCTTGCAATTGGTTCAGTTGATTCAATTCTTCTCGGATTTCATTTTGTTCCACTTCTGGAAAATATTGGAAACCCATATCCCCAATCGCAAACCCAATATCCGATGGAGCAACGTGAATTAAAAAAATCTTCCCATTGGTTTCTTTGGCAAATTTTATTGCACCATCCAGCAAAACATCGGTAGATTCGGAAAAATCTACAGGTAAAATAATATGTGTCATAATCCTTGGTTTTAAGTCCTATAAAATTAATCATTTTTTCTAATATCTAAGCATTAAATTTCTATTAAAAATATCATAAATTCTAAAAAAGTATTTTGCAGTTTTATCTTTAAATTAATATTTTTGACCGATGAAAAATATACAGATTAAAGCCAAAGATTTTTTTGAATTGTTGAAAATGAAAGATACATCGATGTGGGAAATTTTCTCGCAAATGATAGATGGCGAAGAAAAAGAAATTATTTTCTTGGACGAAGAAGACAAAGTTTTGTTCAATTATATTTTACCAAAAAATTTGGAACAATTACAAGAAGACCAAAAAACCTTCGCCAAAGAATACGCTGAAAAAATCGCACAGAATAACTGATTTTTTTATTGATTTAGAAATTCCATCAGCGTTTTTTCAGCCTCTGCAACATCGTGTACACGCAGGATTTTCGCACCTTGTTCTAAAACTTTTTTATGTAGAATTTGGGTTTCTTCACCAATCGTCAAAGGGGTTTTCCCAAGCGGTTTATAGATAAACGATTTTCTGGAAATCCCTATCAATACAGGGAATTTTCCTAATCCAAGAAATGAAACCTCATCCAACATTTTATATTGATCATCTATGGTTTTTCCAAATCCAAAACCTGGATCTAAAATAATATCTTTCACGCCGAGTTGCAAAAGTTCATCCGCTTTTTTTAATAAAAACTGATTGACAGAAACCGTGATTTCATCATAACTAATTTTCTCGTGCATCGTTTGGTAATTGGCATTTCCGTGCATTAGGATATAAGGCAATCTGGTTTTTGCAACCGCTGAAAATAATTGATTATCAAACTGTCCCGCAGAAATATCATTTATAATATCTACACCTTCATTGTAAGCAAAATCCACAGTTTCCGCCCAAAAAGTATCAATAGAAATCAACGCATCAGGAAATTCTTTTTTAATTAAAGAAATCGTATTTCCCAACCGTTTTATCTCTTCTTTTGCAGATAAAAATTCAGCATTTGGGCGAGTAGATTGTGGTCCGATGTCTATAATTTCCGCTCCATCTTTTAGCATTTTTTCGGTTTGAGAAAGTGCTGATTTTTCATTATTAAATTTTCCTCCGTCAGAGAAAGAATCTGGTGTTAAATTCAGAATTCCCATAATTTTAGGAATTGATAAATCTATAAGTTTACCGTTGCAATTAATGGAAAAAAATGGAGTTGGTTTCATTTTACAAAAATAATGATAAACTTTAAAATAATGACGTAGATTCAAGTTCGAAGTGCAACTTTCAGTCGTCAAAAATAGTCAAAAATT
>JAUNTR010000143.1 GCA_030538575.1 Cruoricaptor ignavus
TATAACATTTCATTTTGCAAAATCACAAAATATATCTATAATTAACAATGCCAAATTATTTTTCTCGTAAGGAATGCTATAACCAGTGTTTATCTTCAGAAAATTCAATAAATTAATTCCTAACTGTGGTTCTACATATTTATTGGTAATAGATATGCCTGTTTCCCACACATAGTAGATTCTTGTTTGCACACCTGCACCAAAAACATTTTTATGTTTAAAATTTGTAAGAAAAAAAGCATTCGCATTCCAATACCAAACGTTACCATCTCGGGAATCGGGAGTTAATCGGTAAGAAACGCCTGTTTGTAAATAACTATGTCCTAAGTTTTTATATCCAATTTCCCCAGCAAAACCTTGTGCATTACAACTAAAAAAAACTGTAAATACACAAAAAAAACAAAAAAATATTTTCATCATAGCAATATTTTTTTTAAATAAAACCTTTTGGTAAAGATAATCATTTTGGCATATTTGTCCATATATCTTCCAAAAAAATCCATTTTTAGGGTGATTTTATCTTCATATCTTTGCACCCTAATTTTTTAATAAAAGTAAATAAAATGAAAAACTTACTTCAACTATTATCAGGTTCGCAGAGAAATTTCATCAACATCCTTCGTATAGGAATTTTCGTAGTTATGGCTTGGATTGGTGGTCTAAAAGCTTTCCAATACGAGGCAGATGGTATTATCCCATTTGTTGCCAACTCCCCTACTATGAGTTTTTTCCTGAACTACAAAGTATCCGATGCGGATAATTACAAACTGCACAAAAACAAAGAAGGCGAGGTTGTTCCTGCGAATATAGAATGGCACAAGAAAAACGGAACGTACACATTTTCCTACGGTTTGGGTACAATGATTGTTGTTATAGGCATTTTGGTATTGCTCGGAATTTGGTTTCCAAAAATCGGACTTTGGGGCGGTTTGCTTACGTTCGGTATGTCTTTGGTTACGCTATCATTCCTTATTACTACGCCTGAAACTTGGGTTCCCGATTTAGGAGGACCAAACCATGGATTTCCTTATTTGTCCGGAGCGGGACGTTTGGTTCTTAAGGATATTATTATGCTTGGTGGCGGTTTGGTTTGCGCATCCGATGCGGCACGCAGAATATTGAATAGAAACTAATAATTATCTTTATATACCTATACTTTTCATAGTATAATTTTTTTTTAAGTTAGGAAACTTTCTGCCCAAAAAGCAGAAAGTTTTTTTTATTTTTGTTTAATGAAAAACATTGTGGCACTTTGGTTACTCTCTATCCTACTCGTTTCCTGTACATCTGTACAAAAACACAACCAACATTTGGAAACCCAAATAAATCCAGAATTATTAAAAAACGATGTGGATTTTGCCTACGGAAAATTACAAAAATTGCATCCCGATTTGTACGCTTATATTCCCAAAAATAAGTTGGATTATAAATTTGATAGTTTGAAGAAAAGCATACAAAAACCAATGTTACCAAAAGAATTTTATGAAAAATTAGCTCCTGTAATTGCCGAAGTAAGACAAGGACATCTTGGTCTTTCTTTACCGATAAAACGCTATACAAAAAAGGATATTAAAGATATTAAAAACAAAAAAGGACTTTTGGGACGCTACGATTTTTTAATAGAAAATGATAAACTTTTTGTAATAGAAAATAGAGATAACCTCCCGAATATGAGTGTTGGAACAGAAATTATTGCCATCAACCAAGAGCCTGTTACCGAAATGCTGAAACGCTACAAACCCAGAATAACAAGCGATGGCTATAATACGACTTTCCACAAATATCTATTGGCGAAAAGATGGCCGGCTTATTTTACGATAGAAAATGGCATTTTGGACAGCGTACAAATAACTACTAAATACGATAACCAACTGAATACCTTTTATTTAAAAAGAGAAATACAAACCAAACAAGATATAAAAACTGAAAAAAAAGAAGCGGATAAAAAATATGAAGAACAAAAAAATAAAGATTATAATGCCATAACCAAATCCTATAATCGGAATTTAGAGTTCTTGAATAAAGACAGTACAATTGCCGTAATGACCATAAAAACCTTCTCGGGAGTGCGGGCAAAAAAATTCTACAAAGAGAGTTTCCAAACTTTGGCAAAGGCAAAAACCAAATACCTGATTATAGATGTTCGCAATAATTTTGGTGGTTCGCTTGCAGAGATTACCAACCTCTACTCTTATCTCGGGGCAAACCAATATCCTTTCATCAAAGATATAGAAATTACAAACCGTTGGTCTATGTTTTATGCTGATTATTTTCGGTTTTTCCCGAATGCTCTAAAACCCTTAGCGGTCGCTTTATATCCCGTTTATGCAACAAGCAATTTAGTTTCTGTGAAAAAAGAAAACGAAATTTTTTATCTTAAAAATAATAAATTCTCCAAACAAAAACCATCTAAAAACCAATTTTCAGGGGAGATATTTTTCTTGATAAATGGTAGCAGTTTTTCCGCATCGTCTGTCCTTACTTCTAAAATGAAAGCCGATGGTAAAACATTTTTGGTTGGCGAAGAAACAGGCGGAGCGAATGATGGGACAGTTGCAGGACGATATTCTACGGTGAAATTACCAAATTCTAAATTGAATTTACCCATCGGATTAATGCTGATACAACCCAACATTACGCCAACCAATATACAAAAAGGCGTAGTTCCCGACAAAGAAATTGTGCCGACTACACAACAAATTTTAGATAAAAATGATATGGAAATGGAATGGATTTTAAATGAAATCTGTAACAAAAATTTGGTAAAATGTGATACATAATAAATACATAAAAACCGAAAAATAAGCCATTAATTTAAAAAATAAAAACAATGACAGACTTGCCAGGAAAAGCGATTTACGATTATTTTTTCAAGAAAAATAAAGACAAATTATTTGTACACGATACTTTTGGACCAAAAGTAGAAATGCCGATAAACGTTTATTTCCGAGGAATAACCCAAATGCCCGAACTGGAAAGAATTGCACTAAATTTGGCTTCGGGAAAAATTTTGGACATTGGTGCAGGTGCAGGTTCTCACGCTTTGGAATTGCAAATAAAACACGAGGAAGTTACAGCTTTGGAAATCTCGCCATCGGCTTGTGAAGTGATGAAAAAACGTGGCGTGAAAAATGTGATTTGCGAAGATATTTTTAATTTTAATCAAGAAAAATACGACACATTATTATTATTAATGAACGGCATCGGACTTTGTGGAACGATAGACGGATTGAAATTATTCCTGAAAAAAGCAGAAACTTTATTGGAAGATGGCGGAAAACTGATTTTCGATTCCTGCGACATTTCGTATATGTACGAGGATATTGGTTTTCCCGAAAATTATTACGGCGAAGCCCAATGCAGATACGAATATCAAAATACGTTTACAGAATGGTTTCGGTGGTTGTATATAGATATGGAAACGCTGCAAGAGGTTGCCAAAGAAATGAACTGGGATGCCGAAATAGTACACGAAGACGACCAAAACCAATATCTTTGTGTATTGACAAAAATTGGGTAATATTATGTTGATTTTTCGAGAAAAACTTATCTCAAAATAATTTTGTATTTTTACGCTAATCACCTTTAATCCAAAAAAATGAAATTAGATATAGAGAATACTCAACTGCTCGTTGTAGATATACAAGGTAAGTTAGCCGAAATAGTAGATGATGCTGAAAATGTCCTAAAAAACTCGGAAATACTGATTAAAACCGCACAAGCTCTAAACATCCCGATACTTTGGGTAGAGCAAAATCCCGATGGATTGGGAGAAACTCATCCTAAACTAAAAACGATATTGGAAATTGAAAATCAAGCTTTTAGCAAACATACATTTTCTGCTTTAAAAGAAGATAAAATCAGGGAAAAATTAGAAAGCTATTCCTGCAGCCAAATTTTAGTTTGTGGTATAGAAGCCCACGTTTGTGTATATCAAACGGTAATGGATTTGCTTGGCTATGGCTATCGAGTCCATTTAATTGAAGATGCTGTTTCCTCTCGAAACAAAAATTCTAAAGATATTGCCATTGCGAAAATGCGAGAAAATGGTGCGATAATAGATACGACAGAAATGGCGATTTTCGAGCTTTTAAAAACCCATCAACATCCGAAATTCCGAGAATTGCTGAAATTATTAAAATAATGTTTCAACAAAAATTTTTCAATCAAAAAAGCCTCACGAAAATGTGAGGCTTTACTGTTAGAATAGTCTATTTTTTATTTCAAAGCTTTGATGCTTTTTTGCATTTTACCATCAAATTCTATCACGAAAAGATAAGCTCCTTTTTCCCAAGCAGATGTTGGGATAATGGCTCTTCCGTTGTTATTTTGCAATGTTTGTGTTGCAATCCACTTGCCCGACATATCGTAAGCATGGATTTTTATTTTCTTATCGCTGATGTTTTTTGGTAAGATAAATTCCGCCGAATTCCCAATTGGGTTGTTTGCTAAAACAATCTCGGATGCGGTTTTTGTTTCGGTTGTAGAAAGAGACTCTACTATAATTACACCGTAGTCTTCTATTTGCCCGTAATTGGTTCTACATGGGTTAGTAATATTTCCCGTACCAAGTTCTGTTACTACTCTCATTCTTAATATTTTATCCTTTATCAGAGCGTTTTCTGGAATTGTAATTTCACCAGTATTTGTAGCATTATAATTCCCACGAATATTTAGAACGGTTTCTGTATTATTATCAAAAACCCCATCGTTATTAAAATCTATCCAAACCCTTACAGCAGCAGGATTTCCTCCATATTCTCTACTTACCGAAAAAGCAGTAGTAGAACCTTCCTCTACGGTTGTATAATCTATACAAGCCCTATTATCATATACAAACTTATCATCTGCTGCATCTCCGCTACTTCTATTTATCGTACCAAAAACAACTCTCACTGGACTTATTCCGTAAAGCCCTCCCATACCTGTATTAGAGGTTTGGTAAGTACAATTGGTTTCAGTGGGAACATCCATTTCCAAAACCTGAATATTTTTTGAGATAGTAGCAGTTGAAATATTTCCATCACAAGTAAAATTATTACTTACTTCCAAAGATATTGTTTTTTCTCCCGCAGTTGTATAAGATGTTGTAACTGTTTGTCCTGATAGATTTTCGGTAGTAGAACCAAGAGCCGACCAATCGAAAACCGTAGCATCTCTCGACATATTGGCATTTAGTGCAATCACCTCATTTTTACAAGCTGTTGCTGCTAAATTGAATGCCGCTGTAGCACTTCCTTGCAAAGCATTATTTCCTTGGTTACAATTTGTGGATGCTTCTTTGTTATTAATGGTGTCAATGGATATTTGATCCCACACCGAAGACTCGGAAGATACAGCTGCCATAATTCCTGTTGTATGTCCACAACCAAAAGTATGACCAATTTCGTGCGAGGTTACGTTTCTTATTAATGACAGATTGTTTCTATAATCTCTTACTATGGTATAATTTCTGGCTGAACAAAATGTTCCTACACCTGCCAAACCTACAATGCCATTTTGCATTTGTCTTTTAAGGTACAACAAACCTAAATCGTAAGTAGAATTACTGAGATTACCAGCTTCCGACCAATTGGAAAAGTTACCCAAAATAGCACCTGCAGCATCTCCTGTCCCCAAAGCAGTATCCAAAGAAGACGTTGCACCATCGGAAATATTAGTAGAAACAATATCGAATTTTATGGTTTTGTTGAAAACCGTAGCATAATCCACATTTACACCATTTATGAGGGCAACAATCTTATTCTCCACATCGGCAATACTTCCGTAGAACTCTACCATATCGTAAGCT
>JAUNTR010000144.1 GCA_030538575.1 Cruoricaptor ignavus
TGCATTGCAAAGGTAACGAAAAAAATAAGCAGAAAATTGTGAACCAAAATTAACAAATTGGTAACATTATAAATTTGGTTGCTGTTTTAAAGTTATCTAATTTAGCACCAGTAAAAAAATAACTTTTAAAATTTTATATTATGAAAAAGATTTATTCTTTATTTGCAGCAGTAGTAATGGCTGTTGCCGTGAATGCACAAACAGAAGTAAAAACTGTAAACTATGTGTTTGCAAATGCAGGATTTAGTAATGGACAAGCAATTAGTGAAGCCGTAATTGATGACAAAATTACCTTAACAACGGAAGCTAAAGATGTTGCTCAATCACCTACTTATTACACTACGGGTGCTGCATTAAGAGTTTACTCTAACAGAAACAGTGGAGATGGTAATGAGGTGACATTAACACCTGTTGCAGGAACTAAAATTACATCTTTAACAATTAATGCTCTTAATAATTACAGACCTACGGTTACTTATAGTGTAGATGGTGGTAGTTTTCAGCAAGCAACCTTAGCTGAAGGTGTTTATACAATTTCAGGACTTGAGGCAGCAACTTCTTTGACTTTTAAAAATGCACATCAAGGAGGAAGTTCTAACACGCAACTTCGTATGACTTCGTTGGATATTACTTACGAAACTACTCTTTCTGTAGCGGACATCAATGTAGCTAAGAAAACTTTGGTGAAAAATACACAAGTAACTAATGAGTTGGTATTTGCTGCAAAATCTGATGTAAAAGTCATCAATATGAACGGACAAGTTGTAAAATCTGTTTCTGTAAACGAAAATACTTCTGTAAACGTTTCTGAGCTACCAAAAGGTGTTTATATCGTAACAGGAAATGTAGCGGGACAAGCTGTTTCTCAGAAAGTTATAAAAAAGTAGATTAAAAAAATGTTAAATTTTGAAACTGTATCCTTTGGATACAGTTTTTTTTGTAACTTTACACCAATAAACAATTTAAAAAAATTATGTTATGAAAAAAATCTTTACAATTTTGGGTTTGGCTGCGGTATCACTTTTATCAGCACAAACCAATTTAGTACAAAATCCAGGTTTTGAGGATTGGGCAGACCCTGCTGTAAGACCAACAGGTTGGTTTGGAACAAATTCCGATTTTACAAGAACAACAAATCCTGTGAAAAGTGGAGTTTATTCCGCGGGTTTAACTTCAAGAGCAACTGCAACAGGCGGAAATGCTACAGTTTCTGCAGGAGCAACAGATATTGCTGTAACAGCTGGAAAAACTTATATTTATTCAGGTTGGTATTTGGATAATGTTTCCAATGCAGCAATTAGACATTGGGGACAGTGGAGAACTGATAGTGCTTTGATATCAGATAGTTCTTTACAAACAAGTACAAATTTATCAGAAGGTAGTGCTTGGCAACAGTTTTCTGTAGAAGCAACAGCACCTGCAACTGCTACTATTGCAAGACTTTCTGTAAGAGTGTACAATCAGGATGGAACTGTTGGAGGTACTATTTATCTTGATGATGTTTCCTTTGTAGATAAAGAAGATTTATCTGTTGTAGATGTGAAAGATTTTGAAAATAAGGTAAGAATGAACACAATCGTAGAAAACGAATTAAAGCTATTTTTACCCGAAAGATCTACTGTAAATATTTATTCAATTGATGGACGTTTGGTAAGTTCAAATAGAGTTTCTGATGGGGAAAGTGTTAATACAACCTCTTTACAAAAAGGAAACTATATTGTAACTGTGGATAATGGAACTGCAAAAGTGAGTAGAAAAATCATTAAAAAATAATTTTTTTCATTTTATAAATATTTTATTTATGTTAACAAGAATCGCCCATTATTGGGCGATTTTTTATTTTAGGCATCGGCAAACTTTTAAAGTAAAACGTTAATATTGTAATCCTGTCGAAGTATTTTTTCTATAATTTATTCAGTTGCATAATTTCCAAATCAAATTCTTTTGAAGCAACAAGCAGATGATCGAAAATATCGGATTGTATCAATTCGTAATTCTCCCAAGCCGAATCGTTCGTAAAACAATAGATTTCCAAAGGCATACCTTGTGGCGTGTTTTCCAATTGGCGAACCATTAGTGTACCAGTTTGATCTATATTTTTGTTATTCCTCAAATACTGTTGTACATATTTACGAAACACCCCAATATTAGTAAGTTGCGACGCATTGATGGTAAGCTCCGAATTTGGAGTATGCGAGCGTTCGGCCAAAATCTCGGTTTTTTTGTTTTCCAAATAATCGTGTATTAGGTTGATGTGGCTCAACTTATCCAACAATTCTTCATCTAAAAACTTAAAGGATTTTATATTGAAATAAATAGAGCGTTTTATTCTTCGGGTATTACTTTCGGACATTATTTGCAGGTTTTTTATTTCCGTAGAAAGTAAATCGTAGGTAGGAATTGTGGAAATAGTTTTATCGAAATTTTGGATTTTTGTGGTAATCAAACTTATCTCTAATATCGTTCCTTCCAAGCCATATTTTGGGATGCCAATCCAGTCGCCAACTTTCAAACTGCGAGATGTCGCAACGTGTAAGCTGGTCATAAATCCTAAAATAGTATCCCGAAAAACTAAGACCAAAACAGCAGTTATCGCTCCTAAACTCCCCAAAATCGTACTACCATTAATACCAAAAATGACACAAATAATAATGACGGAAAAAATGAAAATCCCGAATGTTTTTACGGTTTGCGATACGGCTTTCAGAGCTACAATTCTATAAAAATCTTTTTTGTAGAAATAATAGTTTTCTATAGCTTTTAGAAATCTGAGAGCAAGACCGGCTAATGTGATGATAAATCCTATTTCTAAAAGTGTTTCAAAAAAACTAAACGTTTGCGGATGGCGAAATTGGAAAAGTGGTTTCAATGCAAATTTACCAAATGCCAAAGCTATAAAATGTGCAACGGAATGTGTGATTTTAGAACTATGAATGGCTTTTAGAAAAGGGCGTTTTTCATCATTAGCAAATATTTTATAAATAATATTAATGACAATTTTCAGTAAAAAATCTAAAAGTAAAATAAGTCCTGCTAATAACAAGAATTTGATTAAAACCTGTGCAACCCATCCTGCGGATAAATTATCTTGGATGAATAGGTGGATGTTATCACTAATCGTTTGTAGAAAATCTTGCGTTTGTTGTATTTCTTCTCCCATAATGATACAAAAATAATAAAACCATTTGTTTATATCTTAGAAATAACTACTTTTAACCAAATTTTATAATTTGATGAGATGGATGTGAATTTTATTTACCTAATAAGTATAATATTATTGGTAATCGGTATTTTGGGAACATTTCTACCTGTACTTCCTGGTTTGTTGCTTAGTTTGTGCGGGCTTTTGCTTTATAAGTTTGGTGCAAATGCACCGCTTTCTATGGTTTATATTTGGATTTTTGTAGCCCTTACTTTGGTTTCGGCTGTTCTCAATTATATTATTCCTGCAAAAACAACACGCAAATATGGTGGAACAAAATGGGGGAGTATTGGTTCGGTTTTGGGAACTATTGTTGGGCTTTTTTTCATTCCCGTGCCCTTTGGTTTTTTAATTGGTATGTTTTTGGGTGTTTTTATAGGCGAGCTGATACACGATTTTGCAGATAAGAAAAAAGCCATTAATTCTGTAAAAGGTGCTTTTATCGGATTTGTTTATGGTGTTGGTTTTAATTTTTTGGTTGGTTTATCTATGCTTGCTGTGGTCGTTTATGATATGATTTTTTAAATTTTATATACTATGAAAACAATATTTTTTTCCGTTTTAGTTAGTGTTTTTATTTCCTGTAATTCTCAGAAAAAAGTGCAAAGTAATAATGCTATAAAACCAATTTCCGAAATGCCAAAAGCATCCACAGAAAACGTTTATCCGAAACAAACACAAGGTACAATACGCTTGTCCGAAGGCGAAAATAAGTTTTTGAAAGAGCAACAAATGAACATTACTTTTCTACAAATTGTGGAAGATAACCGTTGCCCAAAAGATGTAGATTGCGTGCAAGCAGGCAGTGCAACTGTGGAAATAGAACTGATGACAACCACTTCTCGGCCAAGGAAATTTCAACTTTCTATCGGGGATTTAAAAGATAATAAAACCAATTCTATCGAATTTCTCGGGGATAAAATAACATTGCAAAACCTTTATCCAAACGCTTCTACGGATTTTCCTTTTGAAAAACGAAAAGGTAAATATATTGTAGATTTGAAGGTGGAGAATCAATAAAAATTTGTAATTTCTTATTCCAAATAAAGTCGCATTTTAGCTTCGTATTCGGGTTTTAGTTTTAGGAATTTCCATATTTTTTTGTCATTAGATTCAGATATTCTGTAAAAAATTATCTTATCCGCCGAATATTTGAAATAAGGATGCGTCTTCAACCAAGATTCTGGAGCGTTGGAAAGCGAATATTTTTTCACATCCGTTGTGTTCAATATCGTAGTTGAAACCAATTTTTCCGCAATATTTCTATCAATTCCATAAACTTCATAGATTTGATTTTTATTCACAAAGCCACCCAATTTATTACGAAGACTTATAAAACCGCCCGAAGTTTTTTGGTCAAAACCAAATTCTATTAATTGAGAATAAGTAATGCTGTTGAGGTCGGTTTTAGAAAAATCAGTTTTGTTAGATGATTTTTCAACGGGTTTTTCAGAATTTTTATTTTGTGAAATATTTTCAGGATTAAGGACAATCCAAGGTTTCATTTCCTCGAATTTTTCCTCAGAAATTACAAAACAATTTTTAATATCTTCTAAGGTTTTGAAACTGCCTTTCAAATTTCTATCTCTATAATTTACAATAACTTGTGCTTGTTTTTCACTAAATCCTAATTTTTGCCAATCTTGTAAATTTAGCGTATTTGGGTCGAATTTTTGATATTCAATTTTTGGTTTTTCAGATTTATCTTTCTTTGTGAAAGTAGCAAAATTTTGTGGAGTTTTTTCGGGAAGAATAAGGAAAGGTGCTAATTTTTTGTAATTTTCATCGGAAATAATGAAACATTCTTTAAATTTTTCTTTGCTCACAAAACTTCCTCCGAGATAATTTTTGTATTTTATGATGGCATTGGCTTGGTTTTCGGTAAACCCCATTTTCACCCAATCTGCAACGGAAAGAAAATCAGGATTAAAAGCTTTGGAAACCGAAAGTTGCTTTTTCTCGAAAGTTTTGTAATTACTGTTTTTAAATTCTCTATTCGTATTTGGTAGCAGAATGTAAGGTTCTAATTGTGAGAATTTTGCATCGGAAATGGCATAGCATTTTTTCAGTTGTTCTTTGGAAAGAAATGTTCCGCCAACGACATCTTTATATTTCAAAATTGTAGAAACTTGTTTCTCGGTAAAACCCAATTGTTGCCATTGTGAGGCATCTAAATCATTAGGATTAAAGTCGGATAACGCAAGATTTGGAATTTCGTTGTGGGTTTCCAAAAAAACGATATTTGGTTTTTCGGGCTTTTCCGAGTCTTTGAAATAGGAAAAAAGAAACTGGGAAAACAATGCCAAACTACCGAGGACAACCAATGCTATCAGTTGTTTCCGTCGGATGATATGAGCGGTTTTGTATCTCACATTGCATTTTGTTTTTATTCTTCTATTTTTTCCGCCAAAGAATTTTTTAGTTTGATGAGTTCAGATTTTACAAACTCCAATCGGTCTATAATTTCCACTGTTTCAGATACTTTTTC
>JAUNTR010000145.1 GCA_030538575.1 Cruoricaptor ignavus
AACATCAATTTTTAAAACCCGAAAATTTTCAAAATTAAAATTCGGTGCATTCTCAATAAAAATAATTAAATTTGAAAAATTTTCAAATACCAATATGCAACTAAAAGGTTTTATATTTTTGTGTTCTCTTATTTTGTTCGCTCTTTTGTCTTGCAATCGGGATGAAATAAAGTTCGACTCTGCCTCTCGGGAACTTAGGTTTTCTCGGGATACTTTGGTTTTAGATACGGTTTACAATCAGGTTCGCTCGGAAACTTACGCTGTAAAGGTTTATAATCAAGAAGATAAAGACATCAAAATCCCAAACATCTCTTTGCAAGGCGGTTCGCAATCGCCGTACAGATTAAATGTGGACGGACAACACGGGACTACATTTTCAGATGTGCCTTTGCGAAAAAACGACAGTTTATACATTTTTGTAGAAATCGCACCAATTGCCAACGCTACGGAAGCCATAGCAGAGGATAGGATAAATTTCAGTACAAATCAGCACATTACGCTTTTGTCTGTGGTGCAAGATGCCGAGTTCTACATAAAAACCGAAACCAACCCAAATATCATCAATCAAGATATAATTTGGACGAACGACAAAGCGAAAATTATCTATGGAGATATTACGCTTGCAGAGGGAAAAATGCTAACCGTAGAAAAAGGCACGAAAGTTTATTTCCATAAAAATAGTGGTTTGAAACTCTCCGAAAATTCAATATTAAATGTGAATGGCGATTTGGGCGAAGAAGTGGTTTTCCGAGGCGATAGAAACGATGCTCGACACGATACAATTGCCTTAAATTGGAAGGGGATTGCTATGGAAAAAGATGCTGTGGCAAACATCAATTACGCCAGAATTTTCGGTGGAACAACAGGTTTGGAAGTCAATCACGCCAAAGCCAATATTCAAAATACGATTATCCATACGTTTCAAGAATATGGGATTAATGCCATTAATGCAGAAATCAATGCGTCTAATCTCGTGATGAACAATTGCGGAATTGCCGATTTCGGAATTTCCAAAGGCGGAAATATCACGCTCTCGCATTGCACTTTGGCGAATTATTGGTCGCTAAATTCAGCAATGTCGGGATTGGCAATGTCGGTTTCTAATGAATGGACAAACGCCGATGGAAACAAGGAATTTGCAGATTTATATCTTGATATTAGAAATTCAATTCTTTATACGAGAGTTGATAATGCTTTGGTTTTCAATCCATCGGATAATTATCAGTTCAACTATTCCATACTCAATTCGCTTTTAAAATTTGGAAATAATGCAGGATTTGATTTCGATAACAACTCGAAAATCATTAATTCCATAAAAAACGAAGACCCATTATTCTTGCATTATTACACCCGAAAAATGAATTTGAGAACAGAAGATGATTCCCCTACAAAAGGCAAAGCCAACCTTTCTGTTGCACAAAATTACCCTTGGGATTTGGTTAAAGTTTCTCGAACTCAAAACCCAAGCATCGGAGCTTATCAATAATTTTTAATGAAAGAAAAAATGGAAATTACGGCACTCCAAAAACAAGTGAACGATTGGATAGAAAGCTACGGTGTACGCTATTTCAACGAACTTACCAATATGGTAATCCTAACCGAAGAAGTGGGAGAAGTAGCCCGAATTGTTGCCAGACGATACGGTGAGCAAAGCGAAAAGGAAAGCGATAAAACTAAAAATTTAGGTGAAGAACTTGCCGATGTTTTATTTGTAACATTGTGCTTGGCAAACCAGACGGGAACGGATTTGCAAAAAGCCTTCGATGAAAAAATGAAACTGAAAACCCAGCGGGATAAAAATCGCCACCAAAACAATGAAAAGTTGAAGTGAAAAATCTCGACAAAATAATGTTTGTAACATTGATAAAAAAGCAAAAATGATATTAAAAAAATCTCAACTTATTTCCAATAAAACCATACAAATTTGCGGCTCGAAGAGCATTTCTAACCGATTGTTGATTTTACATCAGTTGTTTCAAAATATAAAAATAGAAAACCTTTCGGATTCCCAAGATACCGAGTTGTTGCAAAAAGCCCTAAACTCCGATGCAGAAGTAATCGATATACACCATGCAGGAACAGCAATGCGGTTTCTCACATCTTTCTACGCTGTACAACCTGAGCGAAAAGTAATCCTAACAGGTTCTGAACGGATGAAACAAAGACCGATAAAATTTTTGGTAGATGCCCTAAGAAGTTTGGGTGCAGAAATAGATTATTTGGAAAATGATGGTTTTCCACCGTTGCAAATTTCGGGAAAGAAAATCACGAAAAACAGCGTAGAAATCCCAGCAGATATTTCCAGCCAATACATTACTTCGCTAATGCTTATCGGTGCGAAATTAGAACAAGGTTTAACAATAGAATTGTTGGGGAAAATAACTTCCAGACCTTATTTGGAAATGACGGTTTCTATCCTGAAAAAAGCTGGAATTTCAATTGATTTCACAGGAAATATCATTAAAATAGAACCTTTAATTTTAAATGAAAAAACATCCAATATCTTGCATTACGAGGTAGAAAGCGATTGGTCTTCGGCATCGTATTTTTACTCTTTATCGGCGATTGGCAGAGGAAATATCACTTTGAAGAGTTTTAGCCAAATGTCTTTGCAGGGCGATTCTGCATTGCAGGAAATCTATTGGAAGTTTTTCGGTGTAAATACCGTTGCAGACAAACAAGAACACCGTATTTCGCTATTTGCCGAGCCTTTCGATTATCCCGAAAAAATAGAGTTGGATATGAACGATTGCCCCGATATTGCACAAACGGTTTGCGTAACAGCAACGGCACTAAATATTCCGTTTGAGATTACAGGATTGGCAACTTTGAAAGTGAAAGAAACCGACCGCCTTTTAGCCCTGAAAAACGAATTGCAAAAAATTGGTTGCGAAACGGAAATCACAAACGATACTATAAAATCTCTGCGGTTTTTCGAGCCTAAAACACCAATTTCCATCGCAACTTATAACGACCACAGAATGGCAATGAGTTTCGCTCCGTTTTGTTTGCTGAAAGAAATTAATATAGAAAACGAAAACGTTGTAGAAAAATCTTATCCGAAATTTTGGGAAGATTTGCAATGTGTTTTAGAATAGTTTTTTGATTTACTATTAAAATTAATGAAAATGGTATTTTATTCAATTAATGAAGTTTCTCAGTTTTTCATTAATAAAATAAATTTTCGATTGAAAAAAGTATGAAACAAAATAAAAGCACGATTGTAATTACAGGAACATCTGCGGGAATTGGTTTTGCGTTGGCAGAATATTTCGGGAAAAACGGAAATCTAGTTTATGGCTTGAGTCGTAAAAATGTGGACAGTCCTTACTTCAAAACCATTGCTACCGATATTACAAATCCCGAACAAGTGCAAACCGCCATTTCGGAAATTCTGAAAACCGAAACACGAATAGATGTCCTCATCAATAATGCAGGAATGGGAATGGTTGGTCCGGTAGAAGACGCTTCGCAAGAGGAGATTTTAAAACTATTCAATTTGAATTTGGTGGGTTCTGTACAAATGATGAGTGCCGTTTTGCCAACGATGAGAGCTCAGAAATTCGGGAAAATCATCAATATTTCCAGTATAGGTTCGGAAATGGGATTGCCGTTTCGTGGGTTTTATTCTGCCTCCAAATCGGCTTTGGACAAGGTAACAGAAGCTATTCGCTATGAGGTTGGTGTTTGGGATATACAAGTTTGTGCCTTGCATTTGGGAGATATAAAAACCAATATTGCAGACCATCGTGTGAGAAGCAAAGTCTCCGAACCTTATCAAAAGATTTTCGATAAAGTTTATACTCTGATGAATGCCCACGTTGGCGAAGGTTCCGAACCGCAAGAGGTGGCAAAATATATAGAAAATCTGTTACAAAAAAACAGTTGGAAAGCCCATTATTATTTTGGCAAATTTGGTCAGAAAATCGGTGTTCCGCTGAAATGGATTCTCCCGCAAAACTTCTATGAAAAATTGATGAAAAAGTATAATAAAATAGATTAATCTCTGTTAAATTTAAACATCGAAATTTTTTCATTATTTGAAATACCTTTTCCAAATATTCTTTTTATTAAGTTGTGTTTTCATTAATGCTCAACAGGAAAAATATGTACTTATAGATTCGGAAACGGGGAAAAAATATCCCAAAAAAGATTCGGTTTCTGCGGTTCGGTTTTTAGATTCTTTGGCTCAGAATCATTATTTTTTCACGGAATTAAAAGATATAAAACAAGTCGGAAATCAAACGAAAATCTATTTCGATAAAGGGCAAAATTATAATGCTGCAACGGTTTCCATTTCGGATTCCATAGCCAAAATTTTGAAAACCGAACCCGAATTTTTTACTAAAAATTTAGATTCTTCTAAAACTAAAATTTTGGATTTATTTATAGATAAGGGCTTTACATTCAGTAGAATACAAACCCAATATTTGGGAATGAAAAATGGGAAACCAAAAGTGAAACTCACGGTAATTCCTGATAAAAAAAGAGTGATAGATGGTTTTGCTGTGAGAGGTTACGACAAAGTGCCAACCCGTTTTTTGAAGAATTTGAGTAAAGAATTTCTTGGTAAAAATTACGATGCTAAAACCTTGCTTGCGGTACAACAACGATTGCAAAACCACCAATATATCGCATTGGAACGCTCGCCACAAACTTTGTTTAAGAAAGATTCTACGCAGATTTTTCTTTTCCTTCAAAAGAAAAAAGTTAATACCTTTGATGGGATTATTGGTTTTGGAAATGACCGAACCGAGAAATTTTCTTTCAATGGAACGCTGAATGTTCAGTTCCGAAATATGTTCAATCGTTTCGAGGGGATTTCCTTGTTTTGGCAACGCAATCCCGATCGTGGGCAAACCTTTGATTTGCGGGTAGAAGTGCCGTATCTTTTCAAATCCAATATCGGTACGGATATTAATGTAAATATTTTTCGCCAGGATTCTACTTTTGCGAATGTGAAGTTTTTGCCTGCTGTTTATTACAATTTTAGCAATCGCCAAAAGTTGGGAGTTCGGGCAACTTTGGAAACTTCTACGGTGATGGATTTGCTGTACACTTCTGCCAAAGATTACAACAAAAAAGGCGTTGGTTTTTGGTACGATTACACTGCTCCATCGGGGATAGATTTATTTCTTTATCAAACAAAAATTCGTGCAGAAGCCGATATGTTGTTTACCCAATATACTTCGCCATCGCTTTCTGCAAAGCAGTTTCGGTATTTTTTTCTGGCAGAACACAATCAACCGCTTCGGGGAAATCATTATTTGAATTTGAAGGGAGAAACCGCATTGCTTTCCTCAAAAAATGAATTTTCTACTAATGAATTGTTGCGCTTCGGCGGTTGGAATTCTTTTCGGGGATTTAATGAAAATACGCTTTTGGCAGATTTTTATTATTTCGGAAATGCGGAATATCGTTATTTAGTTGGCAATCAGGCTTTTTTCGATGTGTTTTTGCAATATGGGCAAATGGGAAATAAATCGCTGAATCTCAGCCCGAAATTGTATAGTTTTGGTTTAGGTTTCAATTTTTTTCTACCGATTGGGCTGATGAGTTTTCAGATTTC
>JAUNTR010000146.1 GCA_030538575.1 Cruoricaptor ignavus
GCTAAGTTCTCAATTTTTAAGGGATAGTACTTTTTTTGCAATGTTGAAAATGAGGGAAATTGACAAAAGAATGGGATGTAAGTTTGTGTCCTGTCCTAAATAACCGATATCCCCCGCCCCTGTTGGCGCGAGCGTCTCGCTCGCACCAATAATATGAGCCAACTATATGGCAGAAATACAGGTAAGATACTCCATATAGACGTAGCGAAATTTTTATCAGGGTGTAGTAAAATTTCCGTCTAGACGTAGCGAAATTTCCATCGAGATGCAGTAAAATTTTCATCGGGGCCTAGCAAAATTTTCACCAGGAGAAAAATTTTATTACATCAGAACAGAAAAAATAATTATCTTTGGGGATTACTTTATGAAAGCCCTGAGAAACCATATAAAAAGCCCTAATATCTCGCCAGTACCCCATAACCCCCGAAACTGTGGAGGCAGGGTTTAATTTTGTGGATAATGGGATAGAGGAAAAAAATGTGTACTTTTACCACCCCGACCATTTGGGAAGCAGTAGCCATATTACGGATATTAACGGAAACCTAAGCCAACACACAGAGTTTATGGCGTTTGGGGAAATACTTTTTGATGAGCACAGTACGAGTATAACGATGCCATACTTGTTTAATGGAAAAGAACTTGATAGTGAGACAAACCTAACTTACTATGGAGCAAGGTATTTGGATATGAAGACAAGTTTGTGGTTGAATACTGACCCATTAAGTGGTTACAATCCTATTTTTGAACACGAGCATTACATAGATGGACAACACAACGGAGGAGTGTTTAACCCTATGAACCTTAATACCTACACATATACTTATCAAAATCCTATTAGGTATATTGATCCAAATGGTAAACAGACGGAATCATATGCAACTAAAAGGCATGATGATAACGACATATCTCAAATCGTAACAATTAGAGGTAGAAGGTATTATCAAAACACGACCAATACTTGGGCTATTTTCAAAAATAAAGTTAATAGTTGGTTTGGAGGAGATAGCGATTATTGGGTAGATAAAAAACCCTACAATTTTGAAGATAATTTGATGATACATCGAACTGTTGATGAATCTATGGGTGCTTTGGCTGGAGGAGCAACTGCAAAAATAGTTGGTTCATTACTGGGTAATATAGTATCTAAAGTATCAAATAGATATATTCCTAATGCCGGAAAACTAGTAAATTCTATGTTAACTCCTACAAGAGGGAGACAAACAGAAATAAGTTTAGCTTTACAAAAACACACTTTAAGAGAAGGAAGTGTTTTTGGAAGTAAATTTTCAGGAAAAACAGGCACTTCTGATGGAATGAAAATCATAGATGAAATTGTAAGTTCTAATAAACTATTAATAGATTTGGAAAAGAACGGTACTAAAACCATATATGATAAAGTGACTGGGAGAGGCTTTAATATAAATAGACAAGGAGAGTTTGGAGGTTTTAGAGAACTTCCGTTAAGGAATGTAAATAATGTTCAAAAAGTTCTTAAAAAATAGTTATGAATTTAGAATTAGTGAAAAATGCCATTGAAAAAATTGATAATAAAGTTTTTATCAATATATCTGCTTTTGGTTTAAATAATGAAGATTGGAAAAAATTAATTTTTTATCTAAACAATACGTATAAATTAATTTTTAAAGAATATGTATCCGAAAGAAAAACTAATCAAATAGACTTTAATTTATTATCTGATTTTTGGTGTGGGAAAACGGAAAATGGATATGCGGCCACACTTTACTTAGATACTATATTAATAAACTGCTTCTTCAATGTGATAAATTATTTGGAGTTTGATGTTCTTTATCACGATGTCATTGTTGATGAGAACTTAAGAAAAATTATAGATTTTGTTTTAGAAATGTCAGATGTTATAGATAAGCCATTTTATTTGGAGGAGGATAATTATAGCATAGAAAACAAATTAGTTGAGATTTATAAAAATAAAGTATTACCCTATATCGCGGATTTGTGATCCGTGTCAAGTAATAAAAGAAAACCCTGCTCTACAAAGTCCGTGCTTTCGTAGAAGATAAATTAGCCCCCTGCTGGCGCGAGCGTCTTGCTTGTGCGAATAATATGAGCCAACTATACGGCAAAAAATGTAGGCAAGATGCTTTAACGGCAAGAGATTTTGCTATATCTAGACGTAGTAAAAATTTTATCGGGGCGTAGCAAAATTTTCATCGGGATGCAGTAAAATTTCCGTCTAGACGGAGAGAAATTTTCATCAGGACATAATGAAATTTTCCTCCCGAGGAAAATTTTATTCCCTCAGGACGAAAAAAATAATTATCTTTGGGAGATTACTTTATGAAAGCCCTAAGAAATTACATAAAAAACCTAAACACCCCACCAGGTCCCCCGACCCAGCAGGGCATCTACGCCAGCCCCGAATGGACGGGGCAACCTTACCCAAGTATAGATTGGGAGGCGATTACGCAAAACCAAGAGCCCCCTGAAGGTTGGCCGAGACCGCCTAAGTTTAACGAACCTGGCGATGTACCTGGCCCGCCCGTACAGTTTGGCGATCCCATTACCCCCGAAACTGTGGAGGCAGGGTTTAACTATATAGATAATGGAATAGAGGAAAAGAATATATATTACTACCACCCCGACCATTTAGGTAGTTCTTCTCATATAACAGATATAAATGGAGACCTAAGCCAACATACCGAGTTTATGGCTTTTGGGGAAATACTTTTTGATGAGCATAGTGTGAGTGTAACACAACCTTACTTGTTTAATGGCAAAGAATTGGATAGTGAGACAGGTTTGTATTACTATGGTGCGAGATATTATGACCCGAAGACAAGTATATTTATAAATGTTGACCCATTAGCGGAGGAACTTCCGTTTGCTTCTCCTTATGCTTTTGTTCTTAATAACCCCGTTGTCCTAATCGACCCAAACGGTCAATATCCTATTTATTTTATAACAAGGAGTTACGCACCGTTTAAAACATTTGGTCCTAAAAATAAGTGGCACGGGGATAATAGAGGTCATAGTATAGATAGATATGCCTCATATCGAGGAAGAGTTATTATAACTCATGATACAGAATTGAAAACAACATATGCAGATGGAGGGCGTTCACATTCATATACTACGGACGGTAAGAAAGATGCATACTCAAATACTATTGCTCATAATAGGTCAAAAGGTTCTAATATAGATGTTCATTCCGTAGCAGGAAACGCAGCTCAAATAGGAGCTCAACCGATAGATCAATTTACCAAATTTACTGTAAACGTAGAGGGGAATATAAAGAAAGACCATATTTTAAGTATTACAGGAGTAATCAGCGGGGACGATTTCCCTAATCAGGAAAGTCTTATTTATGATGCAAAAGGAAATACACTTTGGTTAGGGAATTTTGAAACATCAGGAGATAGAAATAGTGGACCTGTTTGGAATTTATTTTTTGAGAATGAAAATGATGTTCATATAAATGTTGATATTCGTATTAAGGTTAATAAATACGGCGTTTTTCAGGGGGTAATGCAAAAGATGGTAAAGAAACAATGATTTCTATTAAACGGTGGAACAGAAAATTTAAGTCTGATGAAAATAAATAGAAGCTTTATCATTGTTTTTACGATTATATTTGCAATATATTTTCCTCCAGAATTATTATTTGATGATGCAATGCTATATATTGTAGGAGGAATAATAGGTGCTTTATTGCAGGAAGTTTTAAAAATCTTTGTAAGGAGTCCAAGCAATTATCTTGTTTTAATATTGTGGGGAATAATTTTATTAGGATTTATTGGATTATTTTTTTGGACAAAAAGAAAATATCTAAAATATGTACTTGCCCTAATTATAGGATTGTTGCTTTATATAATTGATTTTATATACGCAGCGATTCTTGTTTATGGCATTCAAAAAGCAGGATTTATGGATAGTTTATTTTCCATTATTGTTATTTTTTGTAAGACATTGATATTATCCTTTATTTTGTACCATGGTTATATAAAGAAGTCCAAGTAATAGAAATGATAAAAGCCATTCATTCAGTTTAGATAATCTTCCAAAAATATTATTTATCTATTCCCCCTGCTGGCGCGAGCGTCTCGCTCGTGCGAATAATATGAGCCAACTATATGGCAGAAATACAGGTAAGATGCTCTATCTAGACGCAGTAAAATTTTTGCCTAGATAGAAAAAATACTGGAGGCTTACGGAGAAAATACTGGAGGCTTACAGAGAAAATATTGGAGGCTTACGGAGAAAAGACTATCTTTGGGGGAAATTAAAATTTAATCAAGATGAAATATAAATTAGTACAAAAAGGCAATCCATTAAAGCCAAATGCTGAGAAGAAATGGTATGCTAACCCAGTAAAATCAGGAACAACAACACAGAAGAATTTGGCAACTCAGATAGCAGGTCGTTCCTCTTTAACATCGGGAGATGTAGCAAATGTCCTACAAAATTTGGTAGAAATTCTTCCGCAGGAATTAATTAGAGGAAACAGCGTTCAGTTAGGCGAATTCGGAACTTTTAGAATTTCCTTTTCAAGCGAGGGAGCAGAGACAGAGAAAGAGTATACTACGGATAAAATAAAAGGCATCAAAGTTTTATTTACCCCAAGTACAGAGTTTAAGAAAACATTGGGAGACATTAAATTTGAGATAGAAAAATAATGTTTCTTCCTCTGCAAATAACAAAATGTTATCCGCATGAGAGACGTAAAAGTAGGCATTCCGATAACAACGTAAGATACCACTACGGCACGGCCGAGGAAACCCCAAGCCGACGGGGTCGCTTGTGGTTGGTAGAAGATGCCTCGGGAGGTATAGAATACTTCTTTGGGAATATAGGAGAGATTATAAAAGAGATACGAACGATAAGAATTTCTCCGACAGAAATACAAACCTATGTTACAGAAAGCGAGTACGATAGTTGGAACCGAATACAGAAACTGACCTATCCCGATGGTGAAATCCTAGACTACGGATACAACCGAGCAGGGAAACTCAATAAGCTACTGGCTAGTAGCAAAAAGCCAATAGCCAATAGCATTATTGAACAACAAGGCTACGATGAGTTTGAACAAAAGGTTTATCGCCGTTTTGGAAATGGCATAGAAACCCATTACACTTACGACCCTGTAATGAGAAGGTTAGTTCAATTAAAAGCAGAAGCCAATCGCCAGTCGCCAACTGCCCCATTGCAAAACAACCATTACCAATACGATTTGGTTGGGAATATATTGAGTATAGAAAACGCCATAAGCCAATCGCCAATGGCAATTAGCCAATTAGGAGGCAGTTCCCGTTACGCCTACGAATACGACGTACTCAACCGCCTTACAAAAGCGAGCGGACAATACAATGGAAGCCGAAACACCGCTGAATACGAACTAAATATGTCGTATAACGCACTAAACGGTATTACCCAAAAATCTCTAAAACACACGGTAAACGGCATAGACAAAGGCTATACCCTAAATTACCAATACGATAACAAACAGCACCCCAACGCACCCTCCTCCATTGGCGGTTTTGCCCCCTTAGGGGGACAGGGGGACAGACGCTACACCTACGACGGCAA
>JAUNTR010000147.1:0-3664 GCA_030538575.1 Cruoricaptor ignavus
TTTTATTTTCAATTATTTTATCTAAAATCGTCATTTATTTAGTTTTTTAATAATTTTGTGTTTTATTTTAATCCTCATCTTTTCGATAGCCTTCGTAGTAATAAGATTGCTCAATTCCTTTAAAAATTATTTCCCTATCATTTATCCTATCTGTTAAGTTTTTAAATAGTAAAGTTCTGATTTCTAAATCATTAATTGGACTTCGTTCCATAGCTTGCAGATAAAGTGTTTTATCTACATTTTGCCAATTTACTACTTTTTTTATGTTTTTTTTGAGAATCATATCCAGCCAAATTCTCATTGTACGTCCATTTCCTTCCATAAAAGGATGGGCAATGTTCATCTCAACATACTTAGCGATAATTTTCTCAAAAGAATGTTCGGGCATTGATTCGATTTTTACTAAAATTTCCTTTAAATACAAGGCTGTTGCAAACCGAAATCCTCCTTTTGAAATATTCTGATTTCTAATTTTTCCTGCAAAATCGTACAAATTTTCAAATAAATAATAATGTATATCTTGCAAACCTTTTGTAGTTCCCACTTCTATCTTATCAATGTCTCCGCTGTCGAATAATCGGTAAGCATTTTCCAAACTTTTTTTATCAATATTTTTCATTTACAAGATTTTAGTTAATAATTATTCTATAATTTTTTCCAAACAAGTGAGTGCTTTTCTGCTTTCCAAACTGTCTTTGGCTAAGGAAATACAATCGTTATAATTGCCATATTTTCCTGTATTTTGCAGGGCTTTTGCAGCATTTGCGAGAACTACGGCATTCTGTTCTTTTGTTCCTTTTCCTTGTAAAATATCCATAAAAAGTTGTGCGGCTTGCTCTTTGGTCTCTCCACCGAAAATACTTTTAGGCATAATATTTTGGAAGCCTAAATCCTCAGCGGAATATATTTTTTCGCCGTGTTTGTCAAAGATTTTTGTATCGCCTGTTAAGCTGATTTCATCGTAACCGTCCAAAGCATTTACGAGCATAAAATCCGAAGATTCCTTCTGTAAAAGATATTGGTAAATTCTGGCGATTTCCAAATTTGCAACACCAATCATAGTGTATTTTGGGCGAATAGGATTTACCAAAGGACCTAAGAGATTGAAAAATGTTTTCAGTCCCAAATTTTTTCTAAGCGGTGCAACAGTTTTCAGTGCAGGATGGAAAAGTGGAGCGTGGAGAAAACAGATATTGCCTTTATCCAAATCTTGTTTCAATTCGGTTTCATTATCTTTGAAACGATAGCCTAATTCCTCCAAAACATTAGACGAACCACTGATGGAAGAAGCTCCGTAATTCCCTTGTTTAGCGACTTTTTGTCCCGTTCCTGCAACTACGAAACTCGCCAAAGTAGAGATGTTGAAGGTGTTTTTTCCATCACCTCCTGTGCCGACAATATCTACCAAATCCTTAGTTCCTAAATCGATAGGTTTTGCCAATGTTAAAAGTGCATCTCGAAAACCTTCGATTTCCTCCAATGTAATGCTTCGCATTAAAAACACGGTAATAAATGCCGTTACTTCGCTATCGTTGAATTTGTTTTGCGATATTTCAATAAGAATGGCTTTTGCTTCCGCTTTTGATAATGTTTGGTGGTCGAATAAGTATTGTAAAATCTGTTTCATTTTAATCTAAAATAAAATTTTTCAAAATCGTTCTTCCGTTCGGTGTCAAGATACTTTCAGGGTGATATTGCACAGCGTGTACATCGTAAGTTTTGTGTTGCAAAGACATAATCATCCCGTCTTCATCTACCGAAGTTATTTCTAATTCTTCGGGAAAATCTTCTGTGTTTACAGCCCAAGAATGGTATCTGCCAACTTCTAAATTTTCAGGTAGATTTTTTAGTAATTTCGTATTTTGCTTAATGGTTTTTGCATTAGTTGCAACGCCGTGGTAAATTTCTTTAAGATTAATTAAACTCCCACCAAATGCTTCAGCAATGGCTTGTTGTCCTAAACAAACGCCTAAAATAGATTTTGTTGGTGCATACTTTTTAATTAAATCCAATAAAATTCCTGCTTCTTCGGGAATTCCCGGACCGGGAGAAAGTATGATTTTATCGTATCTTTCTATCTCTTCCAAAGAGATTTGGTCGTTGCGAAAAACATCTACTTTGTCATCAATAATTTGCTCAATCATCTGAACTAAATTATAAGTAAAGCTATCGTAATTATCTAAAACTAATATTTTCATTATTTTTAATTTTTAATTCAATTTTATAATAATTTTGTAATTTAATTAAAATCATTATATTTCTTCCGCTTTTTTCACTGCGGTTTTTAGGGCATTCAGTTTGTTGTTCACTTCTTGCAATTCGCTTTCAGCAGAGGATTTAGCAACAATTCCTGCTCCTGCTTGGTAAAAAAGTGTATTGTTTTTACTCAAAAAAGTTCTAATCATTATCGCTTGGTTACAACTGCCGTCTAATCCCACAAAACCAATGCATCCACCGTAATATCCTCGTGATGTTTTTTCGTATTTATCAATCAGTTCCATGGCTTTGTATTTTGGGGCTCCGCTTAGCGTTCCTTGTGGAAATGTTGTCGCAATCATTTCATAAGGATTTTGATTTTCAGATACTTCTGCGGTTACTTCGCTCACCATATGAATAACGTGAGAGAAGAAATGGATTTCCTTTAATTTGGAAACCGTAGTGTTTTTTCCGCAAATACTTAGGTCATTTCTTGCTAAATCCACAAGCATTGTATGTTCTGCATTTTCTTTCGGGTCTTGTTTCAGTTCTTCGGCGGATTGCAAATCTTTTTCCACATTACCTGTTCTTTTGAAAGTCCCTGCAATTGGGTGAATAATCGCTTTTCCGTCTTTGATAATTAACTGACTTTCTGGGCTGGAACCGATGAGTTTGTAATCTCCGTAATCGAAATAAAATAAATAAGGAGAAGGATTGATGTTTCGCAAAGCCCGATAAACATTGAATTCATCGCCTTGAAATTTTTGCTCGAAACGGCGACTAAGCACCAACTGAAATACATCGCCTCGGAAACAATGTTTCTTTGCAGTTTCCACAGCTTCCAAATATTCTTCATTCTCTAAATTCGAGGTTTCTTCGCCTATTTTTTCAAAAGGAAAAACGGGTGCATTTTTTTGCTTGATTAAGTTTTCTATCTCGATGCTTTCAGATTTTAATCCATCTATTTTATTTTCGATAAAAAACATTTCATCGTTATAATGATTTATCGCAATCACGTATTGGTAAAGGCGATAGCGGAGTAGTGGGATTTGGTTTTCGGGAGACAATTCTTTCAGTTTTATATCCTCGAAAAAAGGAATGGCATCGTAACTTGTGTAACCGAAAAAACCTTGTGCTTCTTTGCCAATAGAATGTTGTGGTGCTTCAGCTGTGAAATAATCAGAAAACTCTTGTAATAGATTTGTTAATTTCTTATTTTTCAGTTCTATTTTTTGAGGATTTTCTAATGGGAATTTTATTTCTGCTTCTTCAAAGTTTTTTATTTCAATCCCAGCAATGGCGTTAATAGCGATGAAGGAAAAATTATTTTCGGTATTTTGGTTTCCTGCACTCTCCAAAAGTATCGTGTCCCGAAATTTGTCTCGAAGACGAAGATAAATCCCGATTGGTGTATAAAGGTCGCTTATGGCTTGTCTTACACTTGTTTTTATTGTAATTTTTTTATGGT
>JAUNTR010000147.1:3764-5513 GCA_030538575.1 Cruoricaptor ignavus
TAAAGGTCGCTTATGGCTTGTCTTACACTTGTTTTTATTGTAATTTTTTTATGGTTCATTTTTAATATTTTTTTCAAAAAAAAGACTTCAACGTTTTATCGTCGAAGTCTTTATGGTTTAATGCTTGTTATATTTCACTTAAAAATTTAATTTGAAAAACGATGCAAAGCAGATACATTTCAGACCCGACAAGAGTTTGAATGCCACCACCAAGTATTGTTTACTGCTAAATTCATACGGCAAATATAAAAATGTTTTTTTTAATTCACAAATAGATAAAGTGTATTTCTTTAAAAAAATCATTATTTTTGCATCTTTAAAAATAAAGGAAATAATGTCATTATCAGAACAGGAAATCATACGCCGAGAAAAATTGCAGAAACTTACAGATTTGGGAATTGATGCATTTCCCGCTGCAGAATATAAAATTACCGATACAACCGCTTCTATAAAAGAGAATTTCGAGGAAGGTAAAAAAGTGCAATTGGCGGGACGACTGATGTCCAGAAGAATACAAGGAAAAGCAAGTTTTGCCGAATTGCAGGACTCCGAAGGGAGAATTCAGGTTTATTTTAATAGAGATGAAATTTGCCCAGGAGATGATAAAAACCTTTATAATGAAGTGTACAAACATCTTTTAGACATTGGTGATATTATCGGGATTGAAGGCGAACTTTTCAAAACCCAAGTTGGAGAAATGACCGTGATGGTAAAAAACTTCACATTACTTACAAAAGCTCTTCGCCCTTTACCACAGGCAAAAACCGATGAAAATGGCGTAGTACACGATGCCTTCAACGATGCTGAACTAAGATACAGACAACGTTACGTGGATTTAACCGTAAATCCTCACGTGAAAGATGTTTTCGTAAAACGAACAAAAATGTTCAATGCGATGCGAACTTACTTCAACGATGCAGGATATTTTGAGGTGGAAACACCGATTTTACAATCCATTCCAGGAGGAGCCGCAGCAAGACCTTTCATTACGCATCACAACGCTTTGGACATCCCATTATATCTAAGAATTGCGAACGAATTATATCTGAAAAGATTGATTGTTGGCGGTTTCGATGGCGTTTACGAATTTTCTAAAAACTTCCGAAACGAAGGAATGGATAGAACTCATAATCCTGAATTTACGGCAATGGAAATTTATGTAGCGTACAAGGATTATAATTGGATGATGGATTTTACCGAGAAACTGTTGGAGTTTGTAGCAACACAAGTGAACGGAACTACGGAATCCAAATTCGGCGAACATACCATTAATTGGAAAGCACCATATCCGAGAATTTCGATGACGGAAGCTATTCAGAAATTTACAGGTTTTGATATTACAGGGAAAACAGAAAAAGAATTGTTCGATTTCGCAAAATCCATAGGAATTGAAGTGGATGAAACCATGGGTAAAGGAAAACTGATTGATGAAATTTTTGGTGAGAAATGCGAAGGGAATTTCATTCAGCCAACATTCATTACCGATTATCCGATTGAAATGTCGCCACTTACCAAAAAACATAGAAGTAAAGAAGGACTTACCGAGCGTTTCGAGTTGATGGTTTGTGGGAAAGAAATTGCCAATGCTTATTCTGAGTTGAACGACCCAATTGACCAAAGAGAGCGTTTCGAAGCACAATTGGCACTTTCGGAAAGAGGCGATGATGAAGCAATGTTTATCGACAACGATTTTCTTCGTGCCTTGGAATACGGAATGCCACCAACTTCTGGCTTAGGAATTGGTATGGA
>JAUNTR010000148.1 GCA_030538575.1 Cruoricaptor ignavus
TGGGATTTCAAGATGGTGACCAAATCCTAAAAGTAGATGGCAAAAAACAAAACAACTTAGACAAATTATCTCTGGATGTTTTATTAAGTGATAACATTACCGTACTAAGAAATGGCGAAGAAATAACCTTTGATACGAATGACGATGGCAAGGCAATGGTATTCCAAGAAAGTATCCCGAAAAGTTTTCTTTCCCCAAGAATTGCTCCCGTTATCGACACAATTGCCATCCAATCTACGATAGATGCCGGGCTGAAAGTAGGCGATAAAATCACAAGTATCAATGGGAAACCGATAACTTATTTTGATGAAGTTTCTACGAACCTGCAAAGTTCTGCGGGAAAAGTAGCAAACGTACAAGTCGATAGAAATGGGACAACTGTCGCACTCGCTATTCCTGTTTCGGAGGAAGGCAAACTTGGTGTGAATTCTTATAAAGCTTATGAAAAATTTGTTACCGAAACACATTTCTCTTTACCCGCAGCCATCGGCAGAGGTTTTACCCGCTCCATAGAAGTTTTAACTTACCAAATAAAACAATTTAAACTGGTATTTAATAAAAAAGTACAAGGCTACAAAAAAGTTTCTGGTCCGATTGGGATTGTAAACCAAATGTCTGTAAACAAAGATAAAGAAGGTAATGTATCGATAGACTGGAATTATTTTTGGGGCTTTACAGCAATGTTTTCTGTTTGGTTGGCATTCCTAAACTTATTACCAATCCCAGGATTAGATGGCGGACACGTAATGTTCACGCTTTGGGAAGTTGTAACAGGAAAACCTGTCCCGCAAAAAGTATTGGAAAATGCCCAAATGATAGGCGTTATCTTCCTATTAGGACTAATGGTATTAATCTTCGGGAACGATATTTTGAAGATGATAACAGGAAATTTATAATTTTTTTTGAAAAATATTTGCACAGTTAAAAAAAACGTTATATATTTGCACCACGAAAAATCGGAAACGATATTCCTCCTTAGCTCAGTTGGTTAGAGCATCTGACTGTTAATCAGAGGGTCGCTGGTTCGAGCCCAGCAGGAGGAGCAAGAAGACTTACAGAAATGTAGGTCTTTTTTGTTTTATACAAAACAAACAGAGAAGCTTTTATTTACACTTATCAATGAAGCCCATCATCCCCCTTGAAAACAAGCATGAAACCACCTACTGCAACCCCAACAGCTGCAATAGGAAACAAAATACTCTTTGAAGTTGAAAACTTCTTAATACTCAAAATATCTTCTTTCGGAACAGTATATGTAATTTTTTGTTTTTCGAGAAGAACCAACTCTTCTGAATTATGAAAAACAAGCCTGCCATTTATTTCCTTATCAGCCTTCGTATAAACAGAATAATATTTTCCTTTTACAAAAATTGTATTTTCAGTAAGAGGTTTCTTGGAGTTCACAACCGAACTCATACACGAATTGAGAAATATTATGAGAAATAAAAAAATCAATTTTTTCATCCTTTTCGTTTTCATCAAAGATAAAAAAATATCCAATATCAAAAAGGCTATGATTTTAAGCCAAGATTTTTCAACAACAAAAGAACCCGAATGGACACTTAATATAAAAACAAAAAAATCTCTCATTTCTGAGAGATTTTCATTTCTGTGGGTCCTGAGGGATTCGAACCCCCGACCCTCTGGGTGTAAACCAGATGCTCTGAACCAACTGAGCTAAGAACCCTTTTCAAACGACTTTGGTTTAGTAACCGTTGTTGTTTTTAGTGGTGCAAATATACAACCTTTTTTTATATCTGCAAATTTTTTTCAAAAAAATCTCCAATTACAAAGTTACTTCCGCCAATAAAAATCATTTCGTTTTTTGCAACTTGCTCTTTTGCAGATAGATAACCTGACTGAACACCATCAAAAATTTTATAAAAAATTTTTGATTTTTTTAATAAATCTTCATATTCTTTCGGATGACGACCTCGGTTGATGCTCGGTTTCACAAAATAATAAGCCGCATTTTTGGGTAAAAGCATCAAAACATCATCTATTTTTTTATCATTTACAAATCCCAAGATAATATGTTTGAAACCCGAAATGGAATTAAGTTGCGCAAAAACCTCTTCCAAACCTGCCTGATTATGTCCCGTATCGCAAATCGTAAGCGGTTCGGCAGAAAACTGAAACCAACGACCAATAAAGTTGGTATTTTTCTGTACGTTCAGCAGACCGTTTTTTATATTCTCATCAGAGATAATTGTGTTTTGCTTCCTTAATTCATCAATTAAAGCTAAAACCACACGGCTGTTTTTTTTCTGATAACTTCCCTTTAAATCAGATTCCCAATCGGTGGATAATTGCGTTGAATCTATAAACGGAGCATTGTTTTCTTCCGCTTTTTTTCGGATAATCGCTTTTACCGTTTCATTTTCATCACCACAAATTATTGGTGTATTTTGTTTGATAATCCCTGCTTTTTCTTCAGCGATTTTCTCTTTCGTATTTCCCAGAATATCGGTATGGTCCAACGCTACATTGGTAATTGCTGAAACCATTGGCCGAATGATATTCGTGGAATCCAATCGACCGCCAAGCCCAACTTCGATAATCGCAAAATCTACTTTTTGCTGTCGAAAATACTCAAATCCCATTACGGTTGTAAATTCAAAAAAAGATGGGCGAATGTGTTCGGGGATTTGTTTTAATTTCTGTATAAAATCGAACACGAAAGTTTTATCGGCATTTTTGCCATTTACTTTTATCCGTTCGGTAAAATCCACCAAATGCGGCGAATTGTAAACACCAACTCTGTAGCCCGCTTCTTGCAAAACAGACGCCAACATATTGCTTGTAGAACCTTTGCCATTGGTTCCTCCGATATGTATGGTTTTCAGGTTGTTTTGCGGATTTCCAAAAAAATTGCAAAGTGCAGTAATATTTTGCAAACCGGGTTTATATGCCTTTTTTCCATCGATTTGGTAATTGGGCATTTGTCGGAAAAGCCACTCGATTTCGACTTGATATTCAGAATTTGTCATACCGCAAAAGTCCTAAAAATTTCTTGGGTGGGAAATAGTTTTGTCTAAAATTTTCACAGGTTTTATTTTCATTAATTTTAATCAAAAAAAATCCTTGTAACAATTTTGCATTTCCTCCGTCTAATTAGGTTAAATATCCTGCAATGAAAAAACTTTTGGTTACCATCTGCTCTCTCGTGTTTTCGCTGTCTTTTTCTCAAAAAAAATGGACATTGCAAGAATGCGTAGATTATGCTGTGCAAAATAATTTACAAGTAATTTCCAATGCTTATAACAAGCAATTGCAAGATAAAAATTTGGATATGGCAAAACGGGAAAAATTGCCATCGGTCTCTGCAAGTTGGTCGCACGGTCTCAATTTTGGGCAACAGCAATTTGGGAGTCTTATCCAAAGAAACGATTCGTATAGTAATAGTGCAAATATCGGGGCGAATATTACGCTTTACAATAATGGAAGGATTGAAAAAACCATTCGCAAAACGGAGTTTGATGTTGCTGCAACACAATACGATTTGGAAACCATAAAAAATAATATTTCCCTGCAAATTGCACAGGAATATCTTTCGGTTTTGCTGAATAAAGAAATTGTGAAAATTAACCAAAGTGCTTTGGCAAATGCAGAAAAACAATATAACCGAGCCAAAATTACCACCGAAGTCGGGACTACGGCACAAACAGTTTTGGCAGAAGCCGAAGCGGCATTTGCGAGGGAAAAACAAAATGTAAAATCGGCAGAGATAAATGTTAACAGAAGTCTTTTCAACCTTGCACAAATTTTGCAACTTTCTGATTATAAGGGTTTTGATGTAGAAGATACTCCACCAATCCATAATATTGATGCTCCGCTGTATTCCGCTGAAAATGTGCTAAATACTGCTTACGAACAACAACCACAAATAAAAGCCGCTGAAAGCCGTATAAAATCTGCCGAAGCACAAACCGAAATTTCTAAAACCAATTTTTACCCAACGGTTACAGGAAATGCAGGTTTGGGAACTTTTTATTTCAACAGTTTGAACCGAAAAATGACTCAACACTATAAAGATAATTTAGGACAACAAGTCGGGATTTCTGCCAACTTCCCCATCTTCAACAAAGGGATTACAAAACTACAAGTAGAACAAGCAAAAATAGGCGAAGAGCAAGCGAAAACTACACTTTTGCAACAAAAACAAGAAGTGAAACAAAATGTGCAAAAAGCCCAATTCGATGCAGAAAGCAATTACGAAAATTACCTTGCTGCTATGGAAGCCGAGAAAAGTTCTGCTTTGGCATTGAATTTTGCTGAGAAAAGTTACAACGCAGGAAAATCCTCAATCTATGATTTGAATATCGCACGAAACAATTTTGCAAATGCACAAGGAAGCGTAGCCCAAGCGAAATATAATTATTTATTCAGCCTAAAATTACTGAATTTCTATGCGGGAATTCCGTTGTCTTTATAATTAATTAGCGTAAGTAAAAATCAACCTTGTAAATTATTGATTTTCAATATTTAAACTAAAAATCCAAAAACAATTCTTCCTTAGGTAAATTGATAATTTTCTCGATGGAATACACAAATGCATCATCGGGATGATTCATTGCATTAATTAATTGAAAATGAGAGAAATCCTTTATATTTTCTAATGTAATTTCGGTTTCCTGTATTTTTTTATGATTAAGGAGATTTTGCCTTTGTACACCATTCAGCAAATAGGTGTTTGGCGTGTACCATTTTTTATCTTTCAAAAACAAAATATTGGAATAAGAAGTATCTGTAATATACCCGTTTTTTACAATAATAATTTCCGAAGTTTCTGCTCTTTCCTTCATTTCATCTAAAATTTTTCGGTCTTCAAATTTCAATGAATAATCCATTTCATCATTTTCCACCAACTCAAAATTCGGGATTTTGGACATTACATAAGGAATAATGGAAACCTCGTAATCGCCTTGTAAATCGTACACAATCCGCAATTTATACAATCCGTCTTCATCGTGTTCCAAGGTTTTGAATATCGTAGAAATATCCAAATTCGGTTCTTTCCCAAAATGGGAAAAAGTATCATTCACACGTTTTTGGTGAAGTTCCAAAAGAAATATTTTTTGGTCTTCCACTTTTATACTTTCAATAAATCGGGACATATATTTTGTTTTTCATTTCTTGATATTCTTCGTCCAAACGGCTAAGATGCGTAATGCCTCCTCCGCTTTTAAAAAACAGTTTTCCGTTTTCTTTTTCTATAAACCGAATCATCACGCAACTATCCAAATTTTCACCATCAAACCAACCACAAACTCCTGTATAATAATCTCTTGCGAAATCTTCTGCCTGCAAAATAATCTCCAAAGTTTTGGGTTTTGGAGCACCGAGAATAGAGCCTGCGGGGAGCAAAGTTTTCATAATACTTCCCACTTTTCCACGAAATTCAGGCTTTAAATTTCCAGAAATTTCCGAACTCATTGCAAGCAGATTTTTCTGTTTTGTTTTTATAAAATCTA